>CAZNEF010000070.1:0-7291 GCA_964572235.1 uncultured Candidatus Saccharibacteria bacterium
ATTCTGTTTTAGCCAGTCAGCGTCCCAACTGTCCCCATTTACGAAACTGGGAAGCCGCCCTCACTGACTTTCTTGGCGAGTTTAATCATGACTAACCAGCCTCAGCTCGCCAAGCGCATCGCCTACAATACAGCCGTCCAATTTGCCGGCCGGATCGCCGGGGCAGTCATCGCTATTCTCACTACCCGCCTCATTGCTGAGGCCTTGGGCGTGGCGGGCTATGGCCGTTACACCTCAATCTTTGCCTACATTACCTTTTTTGGCGCCGTTGCCGATTTCGGTTTTTTCTGGTACTTGGTCCGCGAGGTCGCCAAAGATAAGCAAAATGCCGAAACAATTACCGCCAATGTTATTACCCTGCGGCTAATCTTTGCCTTCTTCGTCCTCGCCATCGACACGGCCATTGCCTTCACTATCCCGCGCTATGACCACGAGGTCCGTCTGGGGATTGTCCTCCTCGCCGGTTCGATGCTCTGGGTAACACTCTCCAACACCTTGATTGGTGTCTTTCAGGCCAACGAGCGGATGAACGTTCCCGTCATGAACGAGCTCATCGGTCGAACATTAACCCTTATCCTGACTTGGTACGCCGTCAGTCAAGGCTGGTCACTTATGGCAATCGTCTGGGCTGCGTTGACCGGAAGCTTTGTGATCTTCCTCTTAAACTATATTTTCGCTCGCCGCTATATTAAGATTCGACTTGGCTTTGACACGCGCTTGTGGCGCCAAATCATGCGCGAAAACGTTACCCTTGGCATTAATATTCTCCTCGGCATTATCTATTTTAAAATTGATGCCGTTATTCTTTCGGCGCTCAAGCCTTCGCTCGACATCGGTATCTATGGCGCCGCCTACAAAGTCTTGGAGATTTTACTGGCCTTCCCAGCCATGTTTATGGGTGCCGTTTTTCCCAGCCTCACCAAAGTCATCATCCAAGACAAGGCACATACGAGTAAAATCCTGCAAAAAGCCTTCGATCTCTTGGCCATCGCCGGCTGGGGGGTGACGATCGGGATGATCGTGTTGGCCAAAGGGATTATCGCCTTCACCACCAAAGGACAGGGCGGCTTTTTAACCGATGCGACAATCCATATTGGCAATCTCGCGGTCACGGCACCGGTCGTATTGCAACTCCTAGCGCCCGCTGTTGGCCTCGCCTTTTTGGGCAATTTTTTTGTTTCGGCGATTGTCGCGAGTGGCAGCCAAAAACGGCTTATTGTCAGCAATATTATTAACGCCGTCGTCAATACTAGCCTCAATCTACTGCTTATACCGGCCTTTACCTATGTGGCGGCGGCCGGCCTCACCACCATTTCCGAAATTATCATGCTCATCTTTTCCTCAGTCATCGTCTACCAAACGCTCCATTTTCTGCCAAGTCTCCGTGTACTCTGGCGTGCTGCCGCCAGCGCCTTCATTATGGGACTTTGCCTTTTGTTAATCCGCGACTACTTCCACGTTCTCGTCAGCACCGTCATTGGTGGCAGTCTTTATATTGGCCTTCTCTTCTCAACGAAAAGCCTTGATCGGCAGACCTTTCTACTGCTTTTCCGACGCCGCCAGGCTAGTGGGGAGCTATTGTGAAGATCGCCATCGATACCCAAACGACTTTTGGCCGCAAAACCGGCTTTGGTTTCTATGTCTCGAATTTGATTCAAAACCTGGAGCGTATCGATAAAAAAAATGAGTACTATTTTCTCAAACCCGAAAGTGACCATGATTTTTCGACCCCCCAACGCTTAATTTGGGATCAACTAACCGTGCCACGCATGGCTCGGGCCGTCGGGGCTGATATTTTACATCAGCCCTGTTTTTCGACACCCATTTTTTACTCCGGCAAGGTCGTCGTCACCATCCATGATTTAATCTCGGTTTTTTTCGGCTACAATATTCCCTTTTGGTCACGTCAATTTTTCGGACGCTGGATGCCCTTTAGCTACCGATTTGCCGACCATTTAATCGCCGTTTCCGAGCACACCAAAAAAGACGCGATCCGTGTCCTCCATATCCCAGAAGAAAAAATTACGGTCATTCATGAAGCCGCCGACGCGAAATATCATCTCCTTGCGGACACTGAAGTCAAGATAGTGCGTGCGCTCTATAGCCTCGGCGATGCACCCTTCATCCTTCACGTCGGCACTTTAGAACCACGCAAAAATCTGCCTTTTTTAGTGCGCGCCTTTGCCCAGGCCAAAACAAGGCTCGGCCCAACGAAACTCGTCATTACTGGCAAAAAAGGCTGGTACTATGAGAACCTATTTCGCTTGGTTAATGAGCTTAAGCTGAACGATGAGGTTATTTTTACGGGTTATGTCGAGGATGAAGATATACCCGCTCTTTACAATGCCGCCCATATCTTCGCCTTCCCCTCGCTCTATGAAGGCTTTGGTCTGCCGCCACTCGAGGCCATGGCCTCAGGCACGCCGGTTATTTCCAGTAATACTTCATCGATGCCTGAAGTCATCGGCGAGGCAGGCATTTTACTGCCGCCCAAGGGCGAATCTGACTGGGCGGAGGCGATGGTTGAACTCGTCAATAACGACAAACATTGGCAGAAATTACGTCGAGAGGGTCTGAAACAAGCGAAGAAATTTTCCTGGCAAAAGTGCGCCAACGAAACCATCGCTGTCTACGAAAAGGTGGCCCGATCATGAGCCCCCTGAAAATTGCCGTCGATGCTCGTGAGATGACCGGCCCTTTAGCCGGCAAAGGCCGCTATCTCTATGAAGTGGTGAAGGCATTGGCAAAACTTGATTTCGTCAATGACTATTTACTCTATACGAAAATACCGCTTCCGGGTCAATGGCCAAAAAATTTCCGTAATGTCATAATCGGCGGTTTGCCCGGATTACGTCAATTTTGGCTAGCCAACGATGTCGCGAATCGAGGCTGTGATCTCTTGTGGGCGCCGACTGGCTATCTGCCCGTCGTCCTAAGCAAGGTGCCGACCGTCGTCACCGTTCACGATCTTGCCGTTTTCGTATCGCCATCGGCCCGACCCGCTCTAAAAACCCGGATTGCCGAACGCCTCCTGCTGAGACTGGCTATTCATAAGGCGGCCAAGGTCATTACCGTCAGCGCCAGCACAAAACGTGATTTAATTGGGCTTTTTGCTGTGCCCGATGCCAAAATTCACGTCAGTCTCTTGGGTGTTGACCATGAAATATACCGAGATGACACGAGCACCGACGATGATTCAATTTTAAGAAAATACCAGCTTGAGCCTGGCTATCTCTTATTCATCGGGACGCTCGAGCCCCGCAAAAATATTGAGGGTTTGATGCGCGCCTATGCCCGAACCAAAACCGATCGACCGCTCGTCATCGGCGGCCAAAAGGGCTGGTATTATCAAAGCATATTCACCGCTGTCCGGGAGCTTCGGCTCACGTCGCGGGTTCATTTTTTGGGACGAGTGCCGGACGCCGACCTACCAGCCCTCTACCGCCAGGCCTATGCCTTTCTCTTTCCGAGTTTTTATGAGGGTTTTGGTCTGCCGGTGCTTGAAGCGCTGGCTTGTGGCACGCCTGTCATCTGCTCTAACGTCTCATCACTGCCGGAAATCGTTGGCCAAGCCGGGCTTTTAATCGACCCGTCGCAGCCAAAGGCCATCGCCGGCGCGCTCCAAAATATACTCGATGATCGAACGCTCTACACCCGCCTAAAAAAGGCGTCAGTGGCCGAAGCCGCGGCCTTTACATGGCAAAAAACGGCGGCAGCGACGCTCAATGTTTTTAAGAACTCATGGCAAAACTCGGTTAGGAACGAAACAGGAGAAAATGATGTTTAAGGAACTGCCGTGAAAATCACTTTTATCTTGCCGTTTGTCAATCTAACCGGCGGTATCAAAGTTCTCTTTGAGCATGCCAATGGTTTAGCGAAGCGCGGCCACGCCGTCACGATTATTTACCCCGGCCGACTGAGCCAAGCGCAGTCCTGGACGTGGCCGTTTGAGGCCAAAGCTAGGCAGCTTAAATATTGGCTTTTTGTCGATATCTTCCACAAAACCGAGGCGGCTTGGTTCGACCTCGACTCGCGGATTCGACTCCATCGGACACCAAGTCTCGCCTCTCAATATATACCGAACGCTGAGATTGTGATCGCCACCGCCCCCGAAACAGTGCTCTGGGTCGCTGATTACCCGTCCACCAAGGGCATTAAAATTCACTTCGCGCAAGATTACGAGACTTGGTATCTACCCGAACATTTCTTACGTCAAACATTCAATACAAAGATGCGCCTCATCACCATCGGCTCTTGGCAGAAAAAACTCTATGAGAGCTTTGGACGGAGAGTCGATCTTATCGTACCCAACGGTGTTGACTTAAAGCGATTCAATCCCGGTCATCGCCAATATCGGCATGAGCCGCCAGTTCGGGTTTTGATGAACTATCATCACGCCCCCTATAAGGGCATGGCCGATGGTTTGGCAGCGCTTAAAATCGCTGAGGTCGTCGCACCGATCCGACGCGTCATGTTTGGCATGCACGACTTGGCCAAGACGATCGGTGAAGTTGAGTATCATCAAGCCATCAGTGAAGCCGACTTGATAGATTTGTATCGCTCGTGTGATATATTTTTGTGGCCAACCCACCATGAGGGCTTTGGTCTACCGCCCATGGAAGCAATGGCCTGCGGCACGCCAGTTGTCGGTACCGCCACCGGCGCCATGCCCGACTATCTCGAAGAGGGCGTCACCGGTTTTATGGTTCCGAGCGCCCAACCGAAAGCCTTGGGAGCGCAATTACGCCAGCTCGTCGTCGATACCAAGTTACGGGAAAAGATGGGGCGGGCGGGCGTCCAAGCGATGGGGGCCTGGGACTGGCCAAAACAGACCGATTTGCTCGAACACTACTTTATAAGCCTCTGCAAAACTCATACCCATGCCCCACTCACCTAAAGTCACTATCATTATCCTCAATTGGAACGGCATTGCCGACACGCTTGCCCTATTGATGGATCTCGAGTTGGTCAAGTATGATAACTTTTCGGTCCTCATCGTCGATAACGCTTCACGCGACGACTCACTTGGTCAACTGGCACGCTTCATGGAGGCACGACGCGGTAGGGGTAAATTTGCCCTCGCGCTTCTGCCGTTATCGAAGAATTCCGGCTTTGCACAAGGCAACAATAAGGGCCTGCTCCAGGCCAGCCGCGCCAAGCCCGATTACTATCTACTGCTCAATAACGACACCCTCGTCAGCCCAGACTTCCTCACCAAACTTGTCAACGCGGCGGAACGAGGCCAGCAGTTCGCGGCGGTCGCGCCAACCATCTATCGCGCCACCACCGAGGGTCAAAAGAGCACAGAGCTCTGGTATGCCGGCGCTTGGATCAATTTTAAGGCCGGTGGCGCCCACCACAAAACCCACAAACCGCTGTCTGACGAAACCACTAATCAACCATTCTTGTCCGGCTGTTGTTTACTCATTAAAGCCAAGGTGCAAAAGGATGTCAGCCCACTCTTCGACCCGCTCTTTTTTGCCTATGCTGAAGATCTCGATCTCTGTTTACGGCTTCAAAAAAGTGGCTGGCAACTCGGCTATGTCCCTGATGCTGAAATTTGGCACAAGCTGGCGGCCAGCTCTGGCGGTCCCAAATCATCCAATTTCTGGTATTATAATATACGTAACAATTGGCTGATTATGATGCGCTATGCCATGTGGTATGAGTGGCCAGTTTTTATTCTATATTTCTTATTCTATAAACCGGTCCTCGTTTCGCTTGTCGGCGCCGTGCTCCGACCGCGACGCGACAAAGGCCAGCGACTCATCGCCATCGTCCAAGCGACAAACGATGCGCTGCATCGCCGTTACGGTCCCCGATCGGGTCAAGGAGGTTAACACTATGAGCACAACGATCAAAACAATGGTCATAATTGCGGCTGTCGCCATCCTTGGGCTAAGCTCGGCCTTTGCCTATCGAGCCCTCACTAATCGCCATCAAGCCGCCGAGACAACGGATATAAGTCGCCAACCAACGAGTAGCCGGATGGCCTGGGGCATTACGGTGCTGCCATTTCCTTTCCGCACCTACTTGGACAGTATGACCGTCGATCAGATGAAGGAAGCGAAGAAGCTGGGCGTTAGCTATGTCCGCGTCGATTATGCTCCATTCAACCCAAAGGTTACAGATACAGCCGTCGATGCCGCTCTCAAGCAGGGGCTCGAAGTTGTTCTGATTATTCCCTTCGGACCGAATAATATTTTCACCGATAAAAATCTGACCCTCAGCGCTCAGACCTATGTCACCGGCGTCGTCAACCGCTATAAAGGTCGGGTCATGATTTATCAACTTGGCACCGAGGCGGCTTCCGTCGCTCTCAACAACGACGCCTCAAAAAGCGGGATCGTCCTTAAGGATTATCCGACCGCCAAGCTTAACGCTGTGACCGATTGGATCAAGGCGGCGGCGAGCAGTGTCAAGGCGACCGATCCGAAAGCTAAAACTTTAGTTAATGATCAGTGGGTGCACACCGGCTTCTTTGACCACTATTTTGCCCAAGGTGGTGATTTCGATATTCTCGGTTGGAACTGGTTTTCCGATATGGGCACCTCCATGGACACAGTCACCCTCGATGCAAAGACAAATCAAACCTACGCTCTTCTGACCAAGCTCAAAAGTTACAATAAGCCGATTTGGTTAACCGAGGTGAGCCGTCGTTTAGGTAACCAAGGTGGACACGAAGCCGATCAGGCCGCCTTTATTCAAACGATGGCGATATACGCCCAATCGAAAGCAGAGATTCAAGGCTTTTTCGTCTTTAATCTTCTCGAAGATCAGGCGGCACCGCCCCAAGAACAAGGTTATGGCATTATTACCGCGGTTGACGACGATAAAACCCAAAAAATTACCGGCGGCAAAGCGGCCTTTAAGACCTATCAGCAAATTATTAAAAGTAGTCGCTAGCCCATGCCAGACAGCCTTTTCAATCCTTATTTCATCTTTGCGGTTGTGATTGGGCTCGGTATCGCCTTCTTTCTCAGCCTTCGTTTAGCCAAACATCCTGAAGAGGGCATTATTTTACTCGCCTTCTTTTTACCTTTTGAACGGATTCCGAGTGTCGATTTTGGTGGCTTCACTTTTAAAATCAACCATTTCATTGGTCTGCTTAGCTTTCTTTTTTGGGGTTTAGCCGTTTTATTGGCTCGCCGTAAAATTGCCCCCAACCCTCTCGCTATACCGTTGTCCCTTCTCTTTTTTAGCTTTCTCGTGGCCGGCGTTAATGCCAGCAATCAATTCCGTCAATGGACGGTCTTCGTCTCGCTCGTTTTGATGTTCATTTTATATATAA
>CAZNEF010000071.1:0-2647 GCA_964572235.1 uncultured Candidatus Saccharibacteria bacterium
GGACTCGAACCGCTCACCTCCTGCATGCAAAGCAGGCGCTCTACCGAATGAGCTAACGGCCCAAAACTATCTTTATGACTGCCCTACCCTTCCCCGTTTTTTAAACAGCATTCCGGCCGCACGGTCATACATTCAAGAAAAAAGGGCGATTAGAAAAGTGACAACGATCAAGGCGACGGCAGCGAAACGCCAAAGCGTGAAGGTACCGCCCGTGCCGAGCTTCTGTTCCGCCCACCCACTCTTCCCGAGAGTATACACGATTTTACCGACATACTTCAACAGCAAGAGGCCGGCCGTTAAACCGAGCGCGAAGATCAAAAAACGGAGGAAAAAATTCATAATGTTTTAAGAACTCATTTCAAAACTCATTGGTAAACTGCAACAGGAGAAAATGATGTCTGAAAAAGAAAAACAATTCCTCACCGTATATCTATACGTTTCCTCATTGTTTTTCTTTTTCATCTCTATTTTCTCCGGTTTCGTTCCTAATCGAGTTTTGCCATGAGTTCTAATGATTATCGTGTATACAAATAATAGACGGCATAGGTAATGAGGACGACGTTGGCCGCAATGCCTAACGGGATTAGTTTGCCACGGGCGGTCGCGTGACGAAATTCATGAAGCCGGAAGTAGGCCGGCCAAATTCGGCGCGTCGTGCTTGACCAGTAACCCACATTATGCCAAACATCGGGAAGATTGCTACCGATAGCCCCGAAAAGCATCGGCCAGCTCGTCTGATGAGTAAAGAAAATAACGAGTACAAGAGCGGTCGCAATTAGATTATCGGGGAGAGCAAAAATGACCTCTGAAGCGGTCGTCGGCCTCATGTCGTCAGCAGCGCGAAATGAGCCAGGATCAGTATGTATGACCATATCAAGTAAGTGGTGTAAGACGACACCAGCCAAAAAGGCCGCCGGCACGGCGAGGGCGGGATTAGGTATGGCACTACCGAGCGCTAATCCGAGAGCAGCACCGGTCGTAATGTGGGTCGATGAAATCATCTACAAAACCTGACCGAATCAATCGGGCAAAAATCGGAAAGTTTAATATTGGTGGGTGTGCATGGAATCGAACCATGGACCCCGTCATTATCAGTGACGTGCTCTAACCCCTGAGCTACACACCCTTCCCGATCTATCTCAGTTATTTTAGCGGATAACGCTCCAAAGATCAAGGTCGGTTGGTTGGTGAACGGGGTTGGTTAAGCATGGCGCGAGCGGCGCGGAGTTCGCGGTACAAGTGCATGACCACCCCTGATAAGGCACCAATGGCAACCACAAAGATCGCCAAAGTGAGGAGAATCGAAAAGTCAACGATCGTCACACCGCCACCGATACTCAACGCACTGAGGCTATCCCAGAGTGATGATTGGGGCACTAGCTTTGGTGAAGCAATAGGCAATGGTGTTGGTTCGTCCGAAGGCAATGGGCTGGCCACCGCGATCGCCGGGGCGGGTAACGCCGTTATACTAGCCGCTGTTTTGGGTGTCACCTTCGCCGTCGGGCTAGCCGTGATCGCCGTTTTCACCGTATAGCTGCCCCCGGCAACACTACTCAAAACGTTTGGTGTCTCGGCCGTACTCGCCAAAAGCGAGGAATCACTTTGGTTGATAGTAATTGTCGCCGTTCCCGCCGCCGTCACCTTAAACTTTAGATGGTAGACCTGGCCACTATTGCCGGTATATCCATTACCCGTATTGAGCCGTTCTAGGTAAAGATGGTTATTACTCGGCGCTGGTGCCGTCGCCTCAAGGTCGAAAACGGAGCCGCTGCCAGTGCCAGAAACATAGGCTAGATTGCTATAGCTCACATCGGCTTTTACCGCGCCGATCGCCTGACCGCCGCTATTAACTTTGATATCGACGTCAAGGTTATCGTTGACATTGAGCGCCTTACTGCCCGGGCTAATGGCAAGACTAGCCGCTGCGGCTTTGACCGGGCCAATGCCAATTAGTTGGCTCAGGATTACCGCCGTAAATATTAATCGAAAACTATGGCGCATGATCATTTCCTCAGTTATGGGTGATGTAGGCTGTATATGAGTCTTAAGATATCGGCCAAGCTCGGTACAGAACCGTTATAAAAGGCCAGCACGCCATCATTGCGAATACCGCGTCGCACGAGCAATGCGGACAGTACATCGGCAAGGGTCACTGGGCCACCCGAGCCGCTAAAGGAACCCTGGATCGTCTGGAACGAGAGCGGTGCACCGGTTAGATTAGTAGTCGTAATTGTAGCCGAGGCGATCCCTGGTGCTTGAATAGTGATATTATATTGAGTACCATCCGTAACACCTTGAGGCGTCGTAAATGAAAACGAACCATCGGTAGGGTCAAATGGGACATCCGTAACTTTGGCGACAACTTGCTTGGTTACAGGGTTAATAAAGACGACATCGATCGGACCTCTACTACCACCCGGGCTCCCTACGCCAGTAAGTTTAAGCCTAATAGTCGGTGGCGAAGTCGCTGGCGCAGTAGGCGGCACAGCGGCAGCGATTGGTGGCGATGATGATGACGGTGAGGCTTTGGCAATAATCGGTGTTGGTGTTGGTGTTGGACTGACAGCGCGAATGATATTTGTCTGCGATGGACTCGGTAATATGACGACCGGTGTCAGGCTCGGTGTCGGCGATGCAACCAATGACG
>CAZNEF010000072.1:0-6101 GCA_964572235.1 uncultured Candidatus Saccharibacteria bacterium
AAAAGGTCGGTGTCGCATTGACACCCAGGGCCTCGCCGTCACCTTTGTCTTGGGCGACACGGGCGATGACTGTTGGATTTTTTAAATCCTCCTTAAACTGAGCGGCCTTGAGGCCAAGCTTGGTCACATATTTCGTAAATAGCCCGACTGGACCGAGGCTATCTGACCATTCAGTTTGGTGCTCGTAAAGATAGTCGTGCAATTCCCAAAACTTACCCTGTTCGGCTGCCGCTTCGACGGCCAGCGCCGCCGCATCAGCGTTCGGGTGGATATTCGAGAGTGGATACTCTCGGAAAACGAGTGTCACCTTACCGGCATAATCTCTAAGAATCTGCTTTAGGATTGGGTGGGCAGACCCACAGGCTGGACACTGAATATCGCCAAACTCAACCAAGGTGACCTTTGTCGCGCCGGCCGATGACCGATGGCTGGTTCCACGAACAATCTGTGGCGAGCTGACCGGTATTGGCGTTACCGCCGTAATCACTGGGCCACCGCTCGCCGAAAAGGCGATGATGCCGCCGAGAATAATGAACGTCAAGATAACAATTCCGCCAATCACTTTAAAATCATTACTCATCGACGACCTTTCTCGAGCTTCAAATAATACCACAGACTAAAACTAATGATGCAAAAGGCAAGTAAGGAGAACATTGGGATGGTCAGGCCCCAGACGACGACATGCCGTGTGGCGCAGGAGACGCCGAACGCGCAGGGTACTATGGCCTCGGGGACGATGCCAATTTGCAACAACGAGTGGTAGGCCGCTAAAACTAGCCCCGCCAGGGCAAAGGGAAGGGCGTAGGTGGCGCTTTTTTTGTCCTGGCGCGCGAGTCCGATCAATAAAATGACGACGATTGGATATAGGGCAATGCGTTGGTACCAACAGAGGACGCACGGGGCATAATGGCGGATCTCACTGTAATAAAGACTAGCTACAGTGCCGACAAAGGCAGTCGCCCAGGCGAGATAAAGCCAGTATTTGGCGGAGAATTTCATCCCTATCACTGTACACGGCGTTGACAAAAGGTTCAATATCTGATATAGTTACTAAAGTTAATCTTATTTTGAATGAAGGTTCTCGAGTCGTCGTTCTTGCATCTTCGTTCCACGGCGCTTCGGCGCTGACGAGGATATAGATCAACGCCTATTCATTCATTAAATCAAGGAATTTTATTTTGTCTTACAATCGTTTTCAAAAGCGCTTCCCGACGACGCGCCCAACTTTTTCCGGCTCACGACGCAACTATGTCAATCCTGGCCTCAAAATCGATGCCAGTCGATTTATTAATCGCGCCCAGCCTATCCAAAACACGGCGCCCTATGTCGCTCGGCATCACTTTGACGATTTCGCGATCGATTTACGCGTTAAACGCAATATCCAGACAAAGGGCTATACGACCCCGACCGCCATTCAGGACCAGTCAATCACTCATATTTTACAGGGGAAGGATCTGATTGGTATTGCCAATACCGGTACTGGCAAAACGGCGGCCTTTCTTCTGCCTCTCATCGATAAAGTGCTGCGCCACGCGAACGAAAAAGTCTTAATCATGGTACCGACGCGCGAGCTGGCCCTGCAGATTCAGGAAGAGCTTTTTAGCTTTACCCGCGATCTTCGGATCCGCTCGGCTTTTTGTATTGGTGGCACCAACATTAGCTCACAGATTCAGAATTTACGCACGCAACCGAGCTTTGTCATCGGTACGCCCGGCCGCTTGAAGGATTTGATTGAGCGCCGTGCGCTCAACCTAAGCACCTTCCGTTCCGTCGTCTTGGACGAGGCCGATCGGATGCTCGATATGGGCTTTATTAACGATATGCGGCACATTCTT
Source organism: uncultured Candidatus Saccharibacteria bacterium (assembly GCA_964572235.1). Lineage (GTDB taxonomy): Bacteria > Patescibacteriota > UBA1384 > CAYGGE01 > CAYGGE01 > CAZNEF01. Next base: position 1,836 of record CAZNEF010000072.1, read on the forward strand.
TCTCTGTTGCCGCAGCCGCGTCAAACATTACTATTTTCAGCGACCCTTTCACCGGCCATAGAGCAGCTGACCCGTCAGTTTCAAAACCTGCCGATCAAGATTTCCGTGGTCACGACAAACACATCCTCAACGATCGATCAGGATATTGTCCGCTTCCCCTCTGTCGACCAAAAGCTCGAAATTCTCCATGAGCTCTTAATTAAGCCAGAGTTTCTTAAAGTCCTGATTTTCGGTGAGACGAAACATGGTGTCGAAAAGCTTTCCAAGCTCCTGAATGAGCGTGGCTTTAAGGCGGCCTCTATCCATGGCAATAAAACTCAGTCCGCCCGTCAGATGGCTTTGAAGCTTTTCAAAAAAGATGAGATCAAGATTCTCGTCGCCACCGATGTGGCGGCGCGTGGTCTCGATATCCCTCACGTCAGCCATGTCTTAAACTACGATGTACCGGCGAGTTACGACGACTATGTCCATCGCATCGGCCGCACCGGCCGCGCCGGTTTGAGTGGCAAAGCCCTGACCTTTATCGCCGGCTAAATCGGTTAAGTTAGAACTCATGGCCATGACTAAGAAGCGATTTCATTATTTTTCACTCTGGTTGCCGGTGGTCATGCTGGCCCTGGTGCCCCTCCTAACCGATTTTCTGGAGAACCGACATGAGGCGGCTCTCCAGGATTTAGCGCTACCCGGGCTGAGTAATTTATTGAGTGCCACGCTATGCACCACCATTTTTTTTCGTGCCTATCGAAAAGATCGATTGCTCGGTTATGTGGCAGCGATTTTTGCCACTCTACTCGTCACCAATCGCTACGAGGATCGCTTACATACGCTATTGCCGATTCTACGCTCCCTTAACCCATTGATGGCTTTAGCCTCGGACGCACTGTACAGCCTCATTTTCTTTCTGGTTATTATCGCCCTTAGCTATTGGGTTGGCCATCTGGCCAGCCGTTTCGTGACCAAGAAAAAATGGGACGTAACCCGATTAAGCCAAGTCATCACTATTATTGTTGGCTTTACTTTCGTGTTTCAGCTTCTCCCGACTATCCAAACAGTGACAATCGCTTGGTCCCAATTCTTCTATAGGCCGCCAGCATTCACTTCAGAGGCTAAGGTGACGGCGAAAGGCCGACCGGACATTTATTATATTGTTCTTGACCGCTATACGAACCAATCGGTCCTGACTGAGCAATTGCATTTTGACAATACGGACTTTCTAAACTTTCTCAAGGATAATCAGTTCACGATCGATTCGCAAGCGCACAGTGCTTACCCTTACACGACGATGTCGATCGCCTCGACCTTAAATGCCAATTACCTTACCGGTCTGATCAATAAATTTGCCAGCGCGTCCGCCCAAACGCTTACGCCCTATCATTTGGCGATTCGCTACGCGGGTGTGATTAAGGAGCTGAAGAAACTTGGTTACCAGTATTATCATCTTGGCTCTTGGTACGATGCGACGAGTCAAGCGCCACTGGCTGATCAAAATTATCAACTCGACGGCCGGTTGACCGTCTTCGGTCATTTCTTCTTTCAGGGCGACTTTGCTAAAAATGAAATTACGCAGAGCCTCTTTTGGCATTGGCTCAATCCGGGCTTACGCCTTGGTCAATTTAATATTTTGACCTATAATCTTCAAAAGTGGGACGCGATGAGTCTCTACCAGCTTGAGAGCTTGAAAGAGTTGGCTAGACAGCCGGCCGATGGTCGATTTATCTTTACCCATATCCTTGTCCCTCACGACCCCTATTTTTTTAATGCCGACGGTTCACGTTCGCAAAATGCCGATACCAATAACGTCGGAAAGCCGATTAAGCAAAAATATACCGACCAGGTTCAATTTATTAATGGCCAGATGAAGGCACTTATTAGTGAGATCAATGCGCGTAGCCAGGGTCGAGCGATCATTGTTCTCCAGGCCGACGAGGGCCCCTATCCAATGCAGCTCAATGGCAATAACTTTAACATTGCTAGTGTTAGCGATAACATTGTCAATAAAAGTATGATTAATTGGAGCGACCAGGACTTGCGCATGAAATTTGGGACGTTGGCCGCCTATCGTGTCCCTGGGGCGACACCAGCTGAGCTCGAACAAGCGGGCGACGCTGTCAATATCTTTCGGCTCATTTTCAATACGCTGTTTGGCGATCGCCAACCTTATTTGCCACGCTGCGCCTATGCCTATCCGGATGGTCGGGTGCAGCCATTTATGTATACCGAGATTACAGAGCGGCTGACCGGTCAGGCTAACTCTGCCTGTCCGACAACTTCGCCTTTCGTCGCATCAGATAAATGAGGCGTTGACTTTCCTTAATGGGCACGCGGCGGATAATACTGTAAAACTCACCAAAGGCGCGCTCAAAACCGGCTTGATGATAATTGGGAAAAATATTGGCGCGATTGGCGAGTAGCTTTTGAACCTGTGAATCCTCTTTTGGTACAAACTCGATAATGAGCTGGGGAGCAAGCTGGGCGAAGTGCCTAGCAATGTGCGTCAAAGGCAGATTATTGCTAATGGCGAGGTGATGGACAAGGGCAAGGGCCATGAGCATATCGACGTGAAGCCGCTCGATAAACGATTGACGTTCGGTGTTGGCCCAGCCAATGGCTGGAGATGGATTGGTAATGTCGATGAGAAGCGGTAATACGTGTGTATTATTTAATTGGCGAATCTCCTTGTAGCCTTGCTCAACGGCAAGCGGGTCGTAATCAACCGCCAGCATCCACACTTCTGGCGCACTGGTGAATTGACTGAAGAGACCGGTGTTGGCGCCGATATCACAAACGGCCGTCGGATGTGTCGCCGAGACAAAGTCGCATATTATCTGCTTTTTGTGGGCGAAGGCTATGGCGCTATAGTTAGTCTTTTCGTAGTAATGATCCCACTCCGTTGATTGGGTCGGGAGCAGGAGTTTTTTGACAGTCGAACGGAGATTGCCAATAAGCCCAAGTAATGCGGTCTGGCTAAACACGCCATCAATTTTGCGCTTTTGGGTCGCGGTGGCGTATCGCTGCTGCGCGGCGGCGTGAATGTGCAGATGAGTGAGAAGCCCAAGGTTTAAACGACTATGATTGGGGAGGAGGTGACTGGCCAGTTCGAGTGGTAGGCCGTCAAGATAGCTCGAAAGCAGTCGACTCAGCCGGACATCGACTTTCGCCATGAGCGCCAGTGGGGCCAGAAAGTGTTGGCAAAATTGACGGTAGGCAACCCATGGTTTACCGGCGATATATGGCTCAAAGGACAGAGTGTCGATAAAGAGCGGCCGACCACGATGGAATTGGACATTATAGGCACTGGCGTCTTTGAGAATGAAGCCGTGGCTGAGCGCCAACTCTAATACGTCGAGGGTCGTCAGGGCGGCATCCTGAAGTTGACTAAAAGACCACTCGTATGGGTAGGCGATAAAGTTGATAAATTCGGGTTCAATAATTTGGTCATCACCGCGGCGCTCAACCTCCTGGTGGGGGATAAGGAGCTGTTTATCGATGAGCCTCTCATAGAGGCCAGAGCTCATGAAACGCTGATAGGTTGTCCGGTAGACGGCGTTGACCTGGCGATAGAGCCGCCCATTTTCGTTAAAGATAAATCCCGACGGATCACGAAAGGAAGCAGCATGGGTGCCTAAACGCGTGGTCATGGCTATCCAGAAGTGTCAGTCTTACGTTTAAAGAATCGCCGCATTTTTTCGGTGAGATTTTTCCATGAGCTGGTAATCAAATAAAGGCCGGCCAGCGCCGTGCCGATGACGATTTGGAGGATATAGCTGCCCGCACCTGGGTCGATATAAGCAAGGGCCGGTTGGCTGGGTATGGCCACAATGGCGATCGCGCTAAAAAAGGCGAGTTGGTAAAATCTAACCTTCATGGTTGGTCTCAATGAAGGCCTTTGCCCACTCGAAAAGCTCGGTCATTCGGGCTTCACCCGGGTAGCCGTCAATCAGGAACTGATGCGCTGAAACCGTCGCCCGACAGCGTTTGAGATCTTCTTCAACGAGGGGGAGGGCGCCGCAAAATTCGGGATAGGCGGAATCACCAAGACCAAAAAGTGCGAAATGCAAGCCTGAATAATCGGGTTTCTCACTGACCAGACGGTGTAAAAACTCTTCGCCATCCGGGGCTGGAATGCCGTGATCCCAGGTCGAGTTACCAAAAATAATCTGTTGATAGGCCATGAGATCCGTGACGGCAAGATCGCGAACGCTGGCCAGTTTGTACTCATTCTCTGACATTTCTTGAGCCAGACGCTGACAGAGCGTGGTCGCGATC
>CAZNEF010000073.1:0-7782 GCA_964572235.1 uncultured Candidatus Saccharibacteria bacterium
CGTCTCGATAAGTTCCAGTCACGACTCCAAAAGCAGGCCGACATTAAAGCCACGCGAAGCGCTAAGAAGCCGCGTCTTAAGAAAGAAGCGTAAAATACCCACAGGCCGATTCGTGCCCCAAAATCGAATCTAGTAAAGGAAAAATCAATGTCTACACCAACCCCAACCCTCAGAGAGCTGATGGCCGCGGGTGCTCACTTTGGCCACAAAAAAGAGCGCTCCCATCCCAAGGCGAAACCATTTATCTATGTTTTACGTGAGGGTATTTATATTATTGATCTCGAAAAAACCCAAGTTGGGCTTGAGCGGGCGCTCGCCGTGGTTAGTGACATGGCCGCGCGCGGCAAGACGATCCTGTTTGTCGGCACGAAACCCCAAGCGAGCGCTTTGGTCAAGGCCGCCGCCGAGAGCGCCGGCATGCCCTTTATCGTTAACCACTGGCCGGGTGGTTTACTGACGAATTTCGAAACGATTGCTCAAAATCTGAAACGGCTAGAAGCGCTTGAAGCGAAGCTTGTCGCCGAGGACGATTTAATGACGACTAAAAAGGAAAAGCGGGTTATTGACGAAAAGATCCGCAAATCAATCGCTGTCCTCGGTGGTGTTCGGGATATGAACGGCCTGCCGGACGCCCTTTTTGTGGTCGATGTCATTACCGAGGCGACAGCGGTGAATGAAGCCTATCGCCTCGGCATTCCGGTGATCGGCGTCTGCGATACCAATGCTAATCCGGAAAATATCGATTACCCAATCCCCGCCAATGACGATGCGCGCAAAACGATCGAACTGATTACTGGCTTGATTAGCCAGGCGATTGCGGATCATAAAGCGGTGCCGATGATCGAGCCAACGACGGTACCGGTGGCACCAGCCACTGTGGCCGAACTGGCAGTGCCAAACGAAACATCGACGGACCAGGCAGCAGTTGCCAAATCAAAGCGGACTCGAACAAAGAAGGTGGTGGTGGCCACTGAGCTAGAAAAAGGAGCCTAAAATGGAAATTTCGGCCAAGCAAGTTCAGGAATTACGGGCCGCGACCGGCATTGGTTTCATGGACGCGAAACGCGCCTTGGTTGAGGCGGCTGGCGATATCGATAAGGCCAGCGCGGCCTTAAAAGCTAAGGGGGCGGTCGTAGCGGCAAAGAAGGCCGATCGCCAGGCGAGCGAGGGCATTGTTGAATCCTATATGCATGGCAGTCGGATTGGTGTCACCGTCGAGGTTAACTGTGAAACCGATTTTGTCGCTCGCAATCCAGAATTTCGCGCATTCGCCCATGACATCGCCATGCAGATCGCCTCAATGGCGCCGGCGACGGTTGATGAGCTCTACGAACAGCCGTTCATTAAAGATGCCAGCTTGACAATTCGAGAACGGCGCAACCACTTAGTGGCAAAAGTTGGTGAGAATATCGTCATTCGGCGCTTTACCCGCTACGCGCTTGGTGGCGACGCCTAGATGGCAGCGTCTGTGGCCTCATCAGTGAAGAAAGTTCGGGTTATGGCGACCGGTGTTTTTGATCTATTGCACCCGGGCCATATTTATTATTTAGAGACGTCACGCCGGCAGGGCGATGAGCTTGTCGTCGTCGTCGCCAATGATGCAGTAGTGCGCCGGACGAAGGGCGAGCCCCTTTTTGCCGCCGCGAGTCGGCGTCAACTCGTGGCTGCCCTAGCTGTTGTTGACATGGCGGTTGTGCCGACCGAAACTGAGCCGGAGCGTTACTACCGGACCGTTCTTGATTTGGCGCCGGACATTATTACCCTTGGCCACGATCAGACCTTTGATGAGACCGAATTGGTGGCAGAGCTGGCCAGATATGGTTGGTACGGGAAGGTGATCCGGATTGGGAAATTTCCCGATGCCGAACTTTCGAGCGGTCAACTCAAAAAATCACTGCTAGCGAAGCGCTCGGAACAGTGATACGCTGAAGTAGCCGGAAGATCCAGCGGAAAGGATTTTTATGGGACTCTTAGACATTTACGCTACTGCCAAACCGAAAATGGCCGAGGTCCTGCATAAATTTGGCGAGGCCTTAAAAACCATTCATACTGGCCGGGCCTCGTCACTGCTCGTTGAGGATCTATTAGTGAGTGCCTATGGCTCGACGGTACCGATGAAGCAGGTGGCGACGATTGCCACGCCCGAGGCCACTTTGGTCATGATTACGCCTTGGGACAAGTCACTCCTCGGGGCGATTGAGGCGGCGGTCCGCGAATCGGGCCGTAATCTTAACCCAACGAACGATGGGACGACGCTGCGCATTACCTTGCCACCAATGAGCCAGGAGCGGCGCGAGGAGATGGTTAAGCTCGTCAATAAAATGGCCGAAGAGAGCCGCGTCGCCCTACGCACAATCCGTAAGGAGGCCTGGGAGGCGGTACAGCAGCAGGTGCGTGCGAGTACGCTGACCGAGGACGACAAATACGACGGTGAAAAAGATCTCAATAAGATGATTGAAGAGTACAATGGTCAACTTGCCGCGTTAGCGGCGATCAAAGAAAAAGCGATTATGAGTCTCTAAGCGAACGTGCTATAGTAGGTAAGATGTTTCTAACCCTAATCATTTTCTTTTTAATCTTAGGGCTTCTTGTTTTTGTACACGAGTTTGGCCATTTCATCGTCGCCAAGCGCTCGGGTATTCGAGTGCTCGAATTTGCTTTTGGCTTTCCGCCACGACTTTTTGCCATCAAAAAAGGCGAGACGGAGTACGTGCTTAATCTCCTGCCGATCGGCGGCTATGTCAAAATGCTCGGTGAGGAAGACGATGCGACGCAGGCCGAAAAAAAGCACAGCCACTCCTACGCTCATCAGTCAGTTGGCGTGCGGGCTAAAGTTGTCGTCGCTGGCGTCGTTATGAATGCCGTTCTGGCTTGGCTTTTGATCACGATCGGTTTTATTGTCGGCATCACCCCGCTCGTTACCCAACCGACGAAGATACCATTGGCCAAGGTGATCACAAAAATCGTTGTCTCGGCCATCGCTCAACCATCGGCCGCGGCCGCTATGGGTGTCAAGGCAAATGATGTTATTATTAGCCTTAACAATGAGCCGATCACGAGTGTCGATCAGTTGCCGATTTTCACCAAGGCTCATGCCGGCGAGGCGGTGACGCTCAAGGTAAAGCGTCATGGTCAGGAAATGATACTCACTGGGACTTTGGGCACCGGCGACGGTCCGCTCGGCGTGCGTATTGGTGACGATACCTCAGTCCGTCTCCCGATTTGGTGGGCGCCAATTTACGCTGTTTGGGAGACGCTCAAAGCAATTGGTCTCCTTTTCGTCGGTATCTTTGGCTTTTTCCGGGAGATATTAATCCGACATCACATCCCGGCTGACGCGGCCGGCCCGGTCGGTATCTTTTACTATACGCGTAGCGTCCTCGATCTCGGTTTCGGCGCGCTCATCAATTTTATCGCTATCCTTTCGTTGAACCTTGGCGTCATTAACATTTTACCGATCCCGGCGCTCGATGGTGGCCGCCTCCTCTTTATTCTACTCGAAAAATTTAACCGCGGCCGCAAGATCGTTAATCAACGCATTGAAAACATCGCTCATACCGTTGGTTTTGCGCTCTTGATTGCCCTGATCATCACGATCACTTATAATGATATCTTAAAACTCGGTAAATAATGCTTCAATCTCGATTGTTCCCAAAAACGCAACGTGAAACGCCCAAAGATGCCGACAATATTTCGACCGCCCTTTTAACGCGCGGTGGCTTTATCCATAAACTGATGGCCGGCTCCTACACCTTTGAACCGCTTGGCTGGCGGGTGATGCGGAAGATTGAACAAATAATTCGTGAGGAGATGGACGCTGTCGGCGGTCAGGAGATCGTGATGCCCGTTTTGCACCCGAAGGAGCTCTGGGATCGGAGCGGCCGCTGGGTGAAACTGGTTGGCGATATGTATCAATTTAAGGACCCGTCGGAGCGTGAACTTGGCCTGGCTATGACGCACGAGGAAACATTTATCGATCTCCTAGGCGCGCAGCCACTCTCCTACCAAGATTTGCCGCTCGCTCTCTACCAATTTCAACTCAAATTTCGCCATGAGCCGCGGGCCAAATCCGGCTTGCTCCGGGCCCGCGAATTTATCATGAAAGATATGTACAGTGCTGATGTTAGCGAGGCGGCATTTAAAAAACACTATGAGTTGATAAAGGCGGCGTATGGCCGTATTTTCAAGCGCCTTGAGCTGCCGGTCGTTGTCACGGTGGCCTCGGGCGGCATTTTCACCGCCGATTTCTCTCATGAATTTCAGACCCTTTCGGCCATTGGCGAGGATACCGTTTATGTTTGTCCGGAGCTTGATTACGGCGTCAACGCAGAGGTGATTGAGCGAACGGGTAGGAAGTGCCCGGTCCATGACCAGGCGCTCGAGCCGCAACGCGCCGTCGAGGTTGGCAATATTTTCCCCCTCGGTACTCAATTTTCGGAAAAGATGAATGTCTTATTTACAGACGAGTCGGGTGCCCAAAAAGCCTTTTGGGGCGGCTGCTATGGTATTGGTCTCGGTCGGGTTATGGGGGTGATTGTTGAGGAACATCACGATCGAGAAGGGATTATATGGCCAAGCTCGATCGCCCCTTTTGCCGTCCATCTAATTGATTTGACCAAAACGGCCGATGAGAAAGTTCAGTCGCGCCTGGTCTATGAACGGCTGATGAAGGCCGGGATTGAGGTTTTGTTTGATGATCGGGACGTCGCGGCCGGCGTCAAATTCACGGACGCCGATCTCTTGGGATTACCGCTCCGTGTTGTCGTTAGCTCGAAGACGTTGGAACAATCGAGTATTGAGCTGAAGGGGCGAACGAGCCAGAACGTTAAATTGGTATCGACGGCGAGGATCGTTGAGATGATTGATGGGTATTGAGCAGATGAAATCAAGTCCTGAAGAAATTGTACCCGAGAAGTCAGCATCGGAGGTTGAGACTAACCGTTCTGAATCTCAGACCGTAAGCCATGAAGCGAACGAACACAAGATTGCTCTACCGTACGAAGGCGAAGCCTTGAGCCAATTTCTCATCAATCTCTCTTAATCGCTAACGTTTAGGCATCGCTTTCAAAAGTTTTTGTTGATTTTACGGGGGGCTATGCTAAAGTACAGTCATGACCAAAGCCTATATTCAAAAAGTTGTCAAGCAAGTTATGCGTGAGGAGCCGGACGCGGATCTAATTAAAAGCGTCTCCCTTTTCGGCTCTTTTTTACACGGCGATCATCGGCCCGATAGTGATATCGATCTCTTATTCGAGATGCGCCAAACGATGAGTTTGTTTCAAATTGGCGGAATACAGTACCGACTACAGGAGAAACTCGGCCGCAAAGTTGATTTTATACCTAAGGACTCGGTAATACCTGAACTTCGGAAAGAGATAATCCACACGGCAGAAAAGCTTTATGAAAAAAAATCTTGATAAAGTTTTCTTGAATAGAATTATCGAATCTATCGATAGGATTGATCATTATATAATGCTTCTCTCGATGGCTGATTTTGTGGTAGATGTAAAAACAGTTGATGCGACGCTAATGCAACTCGTCAATATCGGCGAGACGATCAATCATCTTAGTAGTGAGCTTATAGAAAAGTATAACCACGTGCCATGGCATAAAGCGACTGGGATCAGAAATCAAATCGCGCATGGTTATTTTGATATCAAACCTGAAGAAATTTGGCGTACTTGTAAAAAAGATCTACCCGAACTCAAAAAGCAGGTCGAGTCCATACTCTAATTCTACGGTCTGTTTGACAGCGCCCTAGCCCGTTGCTAAGCTATAAGAGGAGGGATCACTTTGTGACCCAACGACAGTTATTTGTCAGTGCCACTTTTATTACCTTGGCTCTTTGGGTGTTTTTGATGGTCGGCAGAGTTGCTCTACCGGTAGAGGCGGCCGCCAAATCACCAACATTCACGCCGCGGCAAAATCAATCACCGACACCCACCGCCACGCCGAGCGTTTCGCCGAGTACGTCCCCAAGCGTCACTCCGAGCTCGGCGGCTAGCCCCTCCCCAAGCGTTAGCCCCAGTCCACTCTTCAGTCCGTCCGGTGCTGCCGTCGGCGTTATTGAGACACGCTGGAGTAAAGCGAACAAAGACCTGACGCCAACGGTTATGGAAACACTCTCGACAAAACTTGAGGACGATCGCTCTTGTTGGATTGGCGATGAAAAAAAAGCCCATGCCAACCCGCTCATCGTCAGTACGAATAGTTTTGCCGGAGTCTCTGGTGCGACGGTGACTAAGCCGAAGGGACGAATTGAGGCAGGCGGGGCGAACGGCCAGCTCATCTCGAGTGTCTTTACCAGCCAAAACGGTCAGGCGAGCGAGTGGCAGACGCTTCGTATCTTTCCCGAGCGCAACAACAGTGCTAATATTACGAAATTTGAGGCCTTTGCCCGGGTTACCGACGCTGCCGGGACGATCGATCCGAACGATGCCGGTTGGGTTAAACTAAATAATCCGCTGGCCACAAATTGTAATACCATCAAGTTTGATATCAATAAAATCGGACGGAATTTTCAATATCGCATCCATCTCCTGGGTGGAGCCAATATTGAAGATGTTGCTTTTGTCGCCCAGCCTGGCGGGATCGTCTTGAGCCCCTCGCCGAGTGCGCCGCCGAGTATTGCCACCACAATCTCACCGAGCCCAACGGCGAGCAATGAGGGTTCAATTACCATCATTACTAAACAACTTGTCACTAAACCGACCGTCGCCGAGACGCCGCACGCCCTTTTGCCAAGTCTGCCGGCGACACCCTCACCGACCATCTCGGCCCGAACCAATCCGGACTGTTTTAGCGATGAGAACACGTCCCCAGCTGCCAATGTCGCCCTCGCTTTTCACCAACTGAACGGCGGCAAGGTTCGGGTTGAGGATCAGAAAACGGATGAGAACGGGACGTGGAGCGGTCTCAACGGCAACCAGGATAACTTTCCGGCTGGTACTTACGCTATGACTTTCGGCGACTACGACAAAACAAATTATCAGCTTGTCGATATTTGCGTCAACCCGACCGATGGCGCCCATGTCCTGAAAACGCAGACGACGGCGAGTGGCAAGCGGGCGACAATCATCGTCACACCCGGCGTCGAAACGAAGGTCGTTCTTCTTTACGCCCCGCGTGCTAATCCCTATGTCGCCATGAGCATGTTTGCGATTAACAGCCAAAGTCAGGTGATGCGGGTTGTCTACCCTGGTGTTTCCTTTAGCTACCTGCTTCGTTACGAAAACACGGGTGGAACGGAGGCGGTTAATCTGACGATTAGCGATGTCCTGCCGGAGCAGTACTACGTACCCGGTTCTGACAGTCAGACAATTGAAGCGACCGAGCAAGTGAAGGTCAATATCGATGCCCTTGGCCGAACGACGATCTCGAAAAAGATTGGTAACATTAAACCCGGACAAAAAGGCTCATTGACATTACCGGTAACGCTGCGGGCCGATGCCTTTGGTTCGACGAATGATATCCAGGCGATGATTGAGGCCAATAAGGCGGCATCGGGTCCGGCGAGTAGCACTACCGCTGGTCAATCGAGGCAACCAACCAACCTGCAGCTTCGATGACCTAGACAATTTGGCGGCGAATTGGTAGGCTATAGAAAAGAGAGGGGATTGACCGCGTGACCCAACGAAAATTATTGATTGGTGCGACAGTTTTGATCTTGGCACTCGTGCTTTTTATTACGACCGCTGTCCAGCCGCGGTTGGTGGCGAGCACTAACTTTGTTGCCTCCCTCTGTAGGCAAAATGCTTATTATAAGTCGAATAGAGCAGCCTG
>CAZNEF010000074.1:0-5139 GCA_964572235.1 uncultured Candidatus Saccharibacteria bacterium
GAAATATCTGGTAAAGCAAACCAAATGCCTCGACGGGTGATAAACCTAGCTCCTGTCGGAGGGCGTGGATTTTGGCGTGTAACGTAGCTCCGTCCGGCGACATGACGGCCATATGGTCATGAATGGCTTGCAAAAACTGGCCCTGGGTGGCACTGACGGTCACTAACGGCAGCTTTTCTTGAAGGGTGAAGCGCATTTCCTCGGGTGCGTAATCGGCAAGCCATTGTTTAACATAGTGCAACCGCTCTTCCAGTTCGGCTCGGTCCGCCTCTGAGAGTACTGTCCCCTTTTCCTGCTCGGCGCTTTGCCAAATATCAGCGTTGGGCATCTGTGATAAAAAAGCTACCTTAACAAAGCGCATCGTATAGTGCGGCGTCTGGCGGGCGTTGTCTTTAGTGTAAGCGATTGTTTTTGCCATGGCGGAGGTTGGGTCGCTCACATAGGCGGCGATGGCTTTGTCGTACGCGTCGTAGAGTGAAGGCATAGTTGTACCGGAAGGTGTAAATTCGAGGTGACGATTCGGTTTCGTAAAGGCAAATAAAAAATGAAGGAGATGGGGTGGGAGCATCGCCGCCACCTCACGGGCGCTCGCTCCAATACCTTTCGATGAGCTCATCTTTTTGCCGCCGATCAAGAGCCACTCGTAGGGGAACTGACGACCGATGGGCGGCTCGACATGGTAAACTTCTTTGGCGATCGCCGCCGCGACATCGAACGAGCCATTTTTGGTCATATGATCTTTGCCGGCCGTTTCAAAATCCTCCGCTAACGTAAACCATTTGGCGGCCCACTCGACTTTATAGGGTAATTTGGCGGCGCCATCGAACGGTGAGATCTGTCCCGCGTAGCCACAGCCCAGAGCCCAACTGACGAGAGTTGGCTCACAGCGAAAACTGACCCGTTCGCCATCCCAGGCCGATACTCGCGTTGTGCCAATTTTGCCGCATTGCGGACAAACGACTGACAGGGCAAACCAATCGTCCGGCTTTTCGGCACCGCTCACCTCTTTGTAGATTTTCCGGATAATCTCGGCCTTATCGAGGGAGATTCGAATCGCCTCATTGTAGTCGCCGTTTTTATATTTTTCGCTGCCCCAAATAATCGTCGGTCGAATGCCGAGCGCTCGCATAACCACGATAAACTCCTGGGCGTAATACTGGCCAAAATTGGCGAAACCTGGTTCGGGCGAGGGAATTGCGCAAAGCGGTTTACCCATGTACTGTCGCCATGATTCATCCAGATAGGTGGGAAAACCATCCATGGGATCGTAGTCGTCGAAGCCATAGGAGTATTCAACGGTTTTGCCATGGCTCTCGAGCGCCCGAGCGACAATACTGTGCATGACGACACCGCGAAGCCCTCCGACATGGATCCGCCCGGATGGCGTTTTGTAGTCGTAGACTTTATAGGTCTCTTTCGGCCGTGAACGCAAAACTACATCGGCAATCTCATCAGCCCAATACATAGAACTCATGGCGAAGTCTCCTGTTTCGATCCTACTCCCTTCCCAGTAAATCGTGATATATATAACCTTCTCATTTGGTGTCTTTCTGCGTCAGAACCTCCGTTCCTTGTTCACCGTACTTTAAGTACGGCACACTCTGGTACTCGCTTCTTCCTTGAAATACATCCAACTGAAAATGCTCTGTATATCACGATTTACTGGGAAGGGAGTAATAGAGATATGCAATGGGTTCTAGGCGACTAATAGAACCTTATATTCAATTTTTCCGCCCGGTGTCGTAACGATCACCGTCTCACCTTTTGAGGCGTCCATTAAGGCTTTCCCGATTGGTGAATCGATGGAAATCTTGCCAGCCGCAGGTTCTGATTCATTGGCGCCCACGAGCTCATAAGTCTCGGTATTGCCCTCAGAGCTAACATTGACCTTGCTACCCAGCCCTGCTTTGCCGCCGGCGTGCTGCTTGGTGACGACCTTGGCGCGCTTGATCATCTCGTCGAGTTCTTGGAGGCGTCCCTCGACAAACGACTGCTCATTGCGGGCATCGTCGTATTCAGCGTTTTCGGAAAGATCGCCAAACTCCTTCGCTGTCTGAATGCGACTAATTACCTGCTTACGGCGACCTTTAAGCTCGGCTAATTCGACCTTAATCTTGGCTAGTCCCTCTTCGGTGAGTACCACTTCTTGCATGGTTGGCTATCCTTCCTGATAAAGCGTTTCGGCTAAAACTATACATAATTATTGGACAGTTTGCAAGGCCGGAAGCCCACTAAAAACATTACCTTCCCCCTCGGCTTAAGGGCTAATTGGGTGATAGTATTGATTACTATACCAGCTTAAAATTTGCTTGGCTATGGGGATGGCGACCTTAAAGCTTTCACCACCACCTTCAACCATGACAAGGAGCGTGATCGTCGGTTGATCGTAGGGGGCGAAACCGACGAAGTAGGCATGGGTTTGGCCTTCGCTTTGGATCCCGAACTGCGCCGTCCCGGTTTTGCCAGCAATGGGCATGGCGATATCGCGCAGCGGTGTGGCTGTGCCTTCGGTGATCGCCTGACGCATCCCGGCCCGGACAATCTGTAAGATGTTTGCGTCCGCCACATTTTTCGGGTTATTTGACCCAACTTTTTTCCGCTCTTTGACGAGGCGTGGCGTAAAGGGAGTGCCGCCGTTGGCGATGGTTGCGATTGAGCGGACGAGCTCAATAGGCGTTAAGGTCAAGTAACCTTGGCCAATGCCTTCATGGTAGCTGTCGCCGATAAACCACGATTGGCCAAACTGTTTCCTTTTCCAGTCTGGGTCAGGGACGAGGCCTTTCTTTTCACCTGGTAAATCAATGCCGGTTAGCTCGCCCAAGCCGAACTTTGTCGCCCAGCGTTTCATTGTTTCAGGTCCTAGGCCCTTAATGCCGCCGTAGCCACCTGACAAGGCGTAAAAGAAGATGTTATTAGAGCTCGCGATGGCCGTTTTGACGTTGGCACGACCATGCGGCTTCCAGTCGGAGAAGATCGCTTTACCAACCGTGATCTGAGCTGGTGTTTGAATATCGGTACTGGCGGTGATCGTGCCTTCACTTAGTGCAGCTGTGGCCCAGACTGGTTTAATCGTTGATCCAGGCGCGTAGGTGCCGGCCACGGCACGATTGAAAAGGGGCAGATCGCGATCACTGAAAAGGGCCTGTCGTTCCTCCTGCTTGTCGTTTTGGACAAAGAGATTCGCGTCGTAGCTCGGGAGGCTAACCAGTCCGAGGACGCCGCCGTTTTGGGGATCAAGAGCAATGGCCACCCCTTTCGTCTTGCCGGCCATTTTAAGGCCGGCGGCTAAGGCATCGGCCATTGCTTGTTGTAAGTCGAGATTGA
Source organism: uncultured Candidatus Saccharibacteria bacterium (assembly GCA_964572235.1). GTDB lineage: Bacteria > Patescibacteriota > UBA1384 > CAYGGE01 > CAYGGE01 > CAZNEF01. Next base: position 3,325 of record CAZNEF010000074.1, read on the forward strand.
GGTAAAGGTCGAGTGTCTGACCGGGTATGGCTGGCCGGCTGTTGACGATCCGTTGAATCCGACCCCGGGCGTCGACCTCAATTTTCTCTTCCCCTTCTTCACCTTGGAGATATTTGTCGTAACGGAGTTCAAGTCCAGTTTTGCCGATTTGGGCGTTCCTCGGTAAATCTGGGCGTTCGGCCTGCTCTTCGGTCGTCAACTTACCGATATAGCCTAGAATGTGACTGAGGGCTGCCTTAGCCTGGTACGAGCGTTGCGGCAAGCTTTCGATGGCGATGCCGGCAATCGTTCCCAGTTTGACTTGCCACAATAAGGCGGTATCGCGTTCAAGCTTATTTTTGAGGATAATCGGGTCAAGGCTGCGCAGTCCGACTTTAATAACCTGGCTGTCGATCTCGGTGGCTCGGATCCCGGTCACTGCCTCAACTTTTTCGTAGATAGCCTGACGATCGCTTTTGAGCTCAGGCAAATGAACCGGATAGATCGAAAGATTATAAATAGGGAGACTACTGGCGAGAACGTTATTTTGGCTATCAATGATCAGGCCGCGTGGGGCGACGAGGGTTCGTGACTCGAGATTATTGCCCTTGGCTAAACCGCTAAAGTATAGGACATTGGTGATTTGGAGATTGACCAGACGAAAAGCTAAAGTGCCAATGACCAGAATGAAAATAAAATATGGCCAACGGTAAGAACGCTCGCCGACTATCGACTCGCGCTCATTCTCCGTTAAACTGTCTATGTCCGTCGGTGGCTCAATGCTGACCTGATATTCGGGTGGCGGTTGATCGAAATCGATCAAAGGTTCACCGGGCTCAAACGGGTTAGGCAAGGCTAATCACCTCCCGTCGTCGACTCGACATCACAATGACGTGATAGGCGAGGCTAGCCAGTTGGGCGGTGAGAAAACTGGCGATGATCATCGGCCAGTTTAATTGATTAAAAATTAACCCATTGAGTAACTGATTTAAAAATGCAGTGAGTAAGAAAAGTCCAAAAGCGAGCAGGCCGCTCGAGCGGTGAAAGAATTGGCGCTGCAGGTAGAGCATAAGGCCACCGGTGATGGTAAAAATCCCGAGCGTGTAGCCGACCAATGGGCCGGCCATTAGATCGAGGAGGAGGCCGCCAACGACAATCCACCAGAGCGTATCGAGTAAATCACCGGCGAGACTGAACGCCAGAAGGCCGGCCAAGACCAGCCCTGGTGTCGCCCCACCAAGCCATAATGACCAACTAACTTGAAGGGCGGCGAGGACAAAGATGAGGATGATTTGGATGAGGCGAGAAAGCATAATATCACCTGGCGCGTTGAATAAAGACGATCTCAAGCTTTGTAATGTCAATCGGTGAGTTAATCGTGGCCTTTTTGGTGATATCGCCCGGTCGCTGGTTGACGGTGATGACCGTGCCGACCGGTATACCGCTGGGTAAATTACCACCGAGACCACTCGTGACAACCATCTCATTCGTCTTCACCTCGGCATTGATTAACAGATTGGTTAGCGTTAAACCGCCCAAACCACCCCGAAGGAGTCCTGTCGCCCGTGAGACCTGGACCAGGACCGGGACAATCGACTGAGGGTGAGTCAAGAGTGTCATTGTCGACTGATGGGTCTCGACATTTTCAATTATCCCAATCAAAAAACCCTGAGCAAGGACGGGTTGACCGCCAGTCACGCCGTCGCGACTACCGCGATTGACAATTAGGCTATTAGTTGAACCGGCACTGCGACCGATAAATTGGGACGGAATATAGCTATCCTGGCTCTCTTGAGTAAATTTCAACTCCTGGCGCAAAATATCGTTTTCGTGTTT
>CAZNEF010000075.1:0-3599 GCA_964572235.1 uncultured Candidatus Saccharibacteria bacterium
TGACCAGCGAGGACGCCCTAACGCAACTGGTCGGCAAACTAATAAAGATCAATACCTTAGTCGTCGACACCGAAACCGACACGCTCAATGGGCCAGTCATTGGCATTGCTCTGTCATGGGCGGTCGGCGAGGCCGTCTATATTCCGCAACGTGATCAAAAAATGACGGAGGCAGCCATTCTAGCCATTCTCAAACCGATTCTCGAGAATGAAAAGATCAAAAAAGTTGGTCACAATATCAAATATGATTATCTTAGCCTCAAGAAAGCTGGCCTGACGCTCTCGCCGCTCTACTTTGACACGATGATCGCCTCATATCTCCTCAATCCGGCCAACCGCCAGCACGGCCTTGACACTGTCGCCTTCACTGAGCTCGGCGTGGAAAAGATTCCGCTTGCCCAACTCATTGGAGTCAAAAAACTTGATTCTTTAGCCGACGTGCCGATTGCCGCTGTCGGTGAATATAGTGCCGAAGACGCCGATATTGCTTATCGCCTATACGCGCTTTATGCGCCGCGTTTGCAAGAGGATCATCTCAAAAAGGTCTTTTATGAGCTGGAAATGCCATTGGTACCGATCTTGGCCGAGATGGAAACGGCTGGCATTAAGGTTGACTGCCCTTATCTTGTTGAACTCTCAACAAGGTTGACGAAGCGGGCGACGGCCTTGACGCAGGAGATTTACGCCCAGGCCGGTCAGCCATTCAATATTAATTCACCGGCGCAGCTCTCCGTAATTTTGTTCGATAAATTGCAGCTTAAGCACCCAGATCTCAAAAAAACAAAAACCGGGATCTCGACCGCCGCCTCAGAACTGGAAAAGTTGAAGGGGATGCACCCGATTATCGAGCTTATGTTCGAGTACCGCGAGCTGGCCAAGCTCCTATCGACCTATATCGATGTCCTGCCCACCCTGGTCGACGGGGCGAGCCGAATTCACACGAGCTATAGCCAAACGGTGGCCGCGACCGGTCGTCTGTCGTCATCCGACCCGAATTTGCAAAATATTCCTATCCGTACCGAACTCGGCAAGAGTATCCGCACCGCCTTTATGGCCGAACCCGGCTATAAGTTAGTGGCCGCTGATTACTCGCAGATTGAGCTGCGTATTGTCGCTCATTTGGCTGGAGATAAAGCCTTAATCAAAGCCTTTAAAGAGGGGCGTGATATTCACCAAGAAGTTGCCGACACTTTAGGTGTCGATCGTCACATTGGTAAAACGCTAAACTTCGCCGTACTCTATGGTCAAGGCGCCTACTCCACGGCCGGTCAGCTTGGCATTCCGATGACCGAGGCGCGTGACTACATAGAGCAGTATTTCAAAACCTATAGCGGGGTGCGCCGTTGGCTGGACGCGACGCTCGCCGAGACTAAAGCTAAGGGTTATGCGGAAACGCTTTTTGGTCGACGGCGCTATTTACCGGAAATTAATAGCGGCAATTTTGTCGTTCGCGGGGCGGCCGAACGGATGGCCACCAATATGCCGGTTCAGGGGTTGGCGGCCGACATTATGAAGCAAGCGATGATAAATATCGCGCTTTCGAAAGAACTGGAAAAATACGAGGGGCGCATGCTTTTACAGGTACATGACGAGCTAATATTTGAAGTCGCGGCGAAGCAGGCTGCGGCCCTAGGCGAGGCGGTGAAAAAGATTATGGAGTCGGCCTATGCGCTTGACGTGCCCTTAGTCGCGCAGGTAGCGATGGGGGAGCATTGGGGCGAGCTCTAGCGCCCGCCGCCGCAAACAACTATAGTTGAAAACGTGGTCTACCTTCTTTACGGCGATGACAACTATCGGAGTTGGCAGAAGCTACAGCATATTAAGGCGAAGTATTTAACTGCCTCAACTGGCGATTCTGACCTGCTTATTTTAGATGGCGCCACCCTGGCTGCCGCTGATTTTGAACGCCAAACGGAGGCCGTGCCCTTTATGGCCGCGAGTCGTTTGATCATTATCAAAAATCTGCTTAAAGAGGGTAAGAAAGAGGTCGGGGAGGCGGTGGCCGACTCTCTGTCCAAGCTGCCCAAAACGACCGTCCTCTTTTTCTACGAGGTTGGCCTACCCGACAAACGGACGAAGCTTTTTCGACGCCTTAACCAACCGAAGCAGGCACAAGAGTTCCTCCTACTGCAGGGGAGCGAGCTGCTCCGTTTTGTCCAGGGCTTAGCCGTTGAACAGGGGCTGACCCTCACGCGGCCGCTCCTTGAGCGCTTTGTCGTTTTGGTCGGCGCCGATCTTTGGCGCGCGACATCGGAGCTCGCCAAATTAGCCCTTTACGAAAAAGCACCAAGCTTAGCCGAGCTTGAAAGTTTGGTGACGGACGGCCGAACGCTCAATGTTTTCGCCCTGACCGATGCTTTTGGCAACCGCCAGGGTAAAGAGGCGGCCCAACTCCTATCCCGTGTCGATACCGATTCGAGCCTCGGTCTCTTAGCTCTTGTGGCTAGCCATTACCGTAATCTACTGCTCTTGGCCGATGGCCAGGCGCGCCATGAAGCTCGATCGACGCTCGCTGCGCGCCTCAATTTGCATCCTTTTGTCTTTCAAAAATGCGCCACGCAGTCAAGCCGTTATGGCTATCATGAGCTTGTGGCCTGCTATCGTTATCTCTATGAGCTCGATCTCGCCGCCAAACACTCTCTAGTCGAACCGCTGACCGGTTTGGCCGTGCTAGCAAGCGCCCTGACGCGCCAACCGCTCAAGTTGCCCGAAGTGCTATAATAATACTATGCCGAACCGAATAGTCGATCATCCAGACAGTCGTCGCGCCTGGCGCGTCGCCACCGAGGTTGCCAAAACGCTGCAGGTTCAGCGTCGCCATCTCTTTTTTTGGCTCGCGACTGGCCTTTTGACGGCTGGCCTTATCTTCGTCATCTTAAATGTGGACTTGCTTTTTGCCTCAGTGCCGACGATTGAGGAAAGTGTGACTGACGGACCAACGCTGACCGTGACGATTGAGATTTTGCCGAATGGCGTGACGGTGGTCGACGGTCGACCGTCGACGCGCATCTTCCGACCACTCGGTCAGTTTGATGATTTGCGCTACAAATTGATCGATAAACCAGGCTCATTTATTGAGCAATTGAAAGTTCAAGTTGTCTTCCCGGGTCCCTTGCCGCCAGACGCGAGGATCGCCTTTGTGGCCGTCCATGGTATTGACGCGGCGACGACGAAAAAACTTGATGAGCGGACGATCGAATACATGGCAACGGGCATTGGCCCGGAGGCGATCTACACGATCGTGGCCGAAATTCCACCCGGCCTGATCGAGTGGCCGACTTGGCGTTTAATCCTGTCAACACTCACGGCGCTGCCAATCCAAAGCTGGTTTTTAGCGGCGATTATTTTGCCGCTCCTGCCGCTCCTTGTCCTGTTGGTGATGTTTTTGCCGTCCCTACGTGAGCAGCTGCGCGGTCGCCCCGAGGACGTCATCTCGAGTCCACCGGCCAATCTGACGCCGGCTGTCGTCGGCGTCATGGTTCATGGTCGCGTTTCGGCCCGCGAGATTGCAGCAACGATCTTTGACTTGGCCACTCGCGGCTACCTGACGATATTTAGTCAGTCCGATGGTAAATTTGTTTTTGCTAAGGGCCGACCTTG
>CAZNEF010000076.1:0-5354 GCA_964572235.1 uncultured Candidatus Saccharibacteria bacterium
GACGGCATCTCGAAAACAACAATGACCAGCCATTATAAACTTTATGAGGGTTACGTCAAAAAGGCGAATGAAATTATGGCCGCTCTCGAAACGGTCGATCGCGACCCGGCCAAGGCTAATCAAACATTTAGCGAACTCCGCGAACTAAAAGTTGAGCTCTCTTTTGCGATTGGCGGTATTAAAAATCACGTTAATTATTTTAGCATTTTAGGCGGCGCTGGTGGTCAGCCAAGCGGCAAGCTCTTAGCCCAAATCGAAAAAGATTTCGGCAGTTTCGAGGCTTGGGCCGCCGACTTGAAGGCGTCCGGCGTGGCCGCCCGCGGTTGGGTTTGGCTCGCCTACGATTGGGACGACGGACGGCTCTTTAATTATCTGGGCGATGCCCAAAACAGCTTCCCGATTTGGAATGCCACCATGGTTCTCGCCCTTGACACCTACGAACATGCCTACTGGTTTGATTACCAACAAAATCGAGCCGCCTACATTGACGCCTTTATGAAAAATCTGAATTGGGCACCAGTTGAGAAGCTCTGGCAAATGGTCAGCGGCATGCAGAGCTAGTTCGGTATGGAAAAGTGCCAAAAATGTAGCGGCGTCATGTTACTGATGAAAACAAAAAAATCGCTTCACAGCGATACGGATAAAAGGCAGGGCTGGAAATGCTCACGCTGTGGTTTATACATTGAAAAACAACAGGTTCCGACCGGCCATGTACCGCCGCCGGACAGTGATGACAAAAGTTTTTATTTACGCCGCAGGCCCTAAAGGCCGGCCAACGATGTGTGCCCGATGCAGCCAACCACCCTCCTTTTTTTACGGCGCAACCACGAGATCCTGCTCGCTATGAAAAAACGTGGCCACGGCATCGGTAAATGGAACGGGGTTGGTGGTAAGGTCGCGACCGATGAGTCAATTGAGGCGGCTACGATACGCGAGTGCCAGGAGGAGATTGGCGTGACGCCACTTGATTTTCAAAAAGTGGCCGAGCTTGAGTTTTCGGTCCCGAGTCGGGATTCTCACCATTACACCCATGTTTATATGGCGCAAAGTTGGCAGGGCGAGCCAACCGAGCGCGAGGAGATGGCACCGCGCTGGTTCGACATCGAGGCGATTCCGTACGCCAAAATGTGGAGCGATGACCGCCTCTGGCTACCGAAAATCTTAGCCGGTGAAAAATTGTCTGCTTATTTTTTGTTCGATGAGGCCGAGAACGTTGTCAGCGTTAAGTGGCGGCCACTAGCTCCGCTTCAGCACTGACCGGTATATCCGGGTTCTTGGACTGGATCTCCCAGAGTTTGGCGTAGAGACCTTGCTTCTCCAGGAGCTGACCATGGGTCCCCTTCTCCCGAATCTGGCCCTTATCGAGCACATAAATAATATCCGATTCGACAATCGTTGAGAGTCGGTGGGCGATGGTAATAGCCGTGCGGCCGGCAGCGGCGTTACCTAAGGCCTCCTGTATCGCCTTTTCCGTCCGCGAGTCGAGATTCGAAGTCGCTTCATCGAAGATAATAATTTTCGGGTCGCGAATGAGGGCGCGAGCAATAGCGACACGCTGTTTTTCACCACCGGAGAGCTTAATCCCTCGCTCGCCAACCAGGGTTTCATATTTTTCCGGCAGACCCTCAATAAAGGTATCGATGCCGGCCGTCTTGGCGACCGCGCGTACTTCATCCAATGTCGCCTCGGCATTGCCAAAGCGAATATTTTCGGCAATCGTTTCGTTAAAGAGCGTCGGTTCCTGAGTGACTATACTCAGCATATGCCGCCGCGTCGCCGAATCGATCGCCTTCACATCGACACCATCAATTAGAATATCGCCTTGATTAACGTCGTAAAGTCGGAAGAGCAGGCGGGCGATAGTTGATTTGCCGCTACCCGACGGGCCGACAAAGGCGACCTTGCCACCCGGTTGAACATGAAAACTAAGGTTGTCGATGGTCTGCGGTCGACCCGGATAACGAAATGTCACCTTGTCGAAGACAATGTCGCCGGTTGGGGCGTTAAGCACTACTGGTTGCGACGGCTCTTTAATGCTAATCTCTTGACCTAAAATACCGGCCATCGCCTCTAAGTCGGTGAAGCTGTTTTTGAACTGGCCGTAGACAAAGCCGAGGGTCGTAATCGGTCCGGAAAGCTGCACGACGTAGGTGGAAACGAGAACAAGATCGCCGACGGTCATCGCACCGGCGGCGGCTTGCCGAACAGCACCGACCAGGATAATACCGAGACCGGACAAGAGGATTAATCCCTGACCACTCGTAATCAAGGCGAAAAGTCGGTTATTACGAGTTAAGAGACGCTTCCAGTCATCTTTTATCTTATCAAATGCTTTGTACATGACCGATTCGTTATTGAAAAACTTGACCGTATCGATATTGCTGACCGCGTCAACCATAATACCGCTCGCCGCGTCGTCTTTAGCGTTACCTTCGAAGCGGTATTTGGATCGTTTTTCGGTACTCCAAATCGTAAACCAGGTGTAAATGATGACCGTTCCAAGAGTGACGACACCATACTGCCAAGCATAGAGGCGTAAGAGCAAAATGGTCACAAAAACGAGCTGAAACATGGGGGGAATAATTTGCGAAACGGAAAAGTCGAGGACGAAACCGATAGCGCGCGAGCCGCGGGCCAGGGCGCGTGAGGCATTGCCGGCCTTTTGATTGGCGTGATAGCTGACCGGTAATTTAAGAAGGTGGTCGAAAACCGTGGTTTCAATGTCACGTGTCACTGCCATCTCGACGGGACTGTAGATGTAGTCACGCAGCAGTTCAAATATAATTGTCGTCAGCTTGAGACCAAAATAGAGGAGTAGCGTATACATGATGGCGCTCACTGGGTCGTGAGTGGTCACGCCATCGATAATTCTTTTGAGCATCACCGGGTCGAAGGTAGCGGCGACTCGGGCCAGAATTAAGAAAATAAAGGTCACAACTAAAGGACCGGTGTAGGGCCGGAAAAAGCGTGCAAAGTAAAGTATGGAGTTTGGTTTTGTTTGTGTATTCATCGGTTAACGGGATGATTATAGCAAATATAAAGCCGTTGGAAAAGGACACTATGTCGATTATGGCGGGTGAATGACTAAGTCGTCGCTTGAACGGCAGGGCGAAGGCGCAACGCTTGGTGTGGGCGTAGGCGCGGGGCTTGGTGAGACAATCGGATCAATAAGGACGAGTGTCGGCTCTACTGTCAGGTTGTAGTCATGCCTTTCGTCGGTGATCACATTGCCGCTCTGCTTGGTCTCAACCGTATCAGTAGTACTCAAAAGGCTACTCACCACTTGGTAGGCACCAGTGCCTGTGCCAGTTACGGTTAGTTGGTAGTTCCCAGGGACCGGATCGGCAATAATGGCGTATTCGTCAGCACCATTACCCATGCCATCGCCAGCACCGCTGTAAAAAGCATTGGGGATTTCATTCAACAGGGCGTGGTTCAGCGGGTCAGTACCTAAGCGCCGACCACTTGAATCGGTCAGGAGAAGATTGATCGGCGAGAAAAGCTTTAAAAAAAGAAGTTTGGTTGGACGCGGTTTCGACGGTAAGCTGATCGTTTTATCGCTCAATCGCTTAATAATTTCGGTGGCCGCGTCGGCCGTAATCTCCGCGTGACCCGAAGCATAGGTCGTTCGTGTCACCCCGTCGAGAGCCGCCGAGGTCGCCAAGACAACACCGTCACCGGCACCAGCTTCGAAACCCTGATCAGTCGGATAATTAAGGGGCATACCATGAGGCCAGAGCGGTAAATTGGTTGAGGGACTGACAACAAGACGAGCGAGCGTTGCGTCCGGCTTAACCACGCCAAGTATGATCGAGGCCGTTGTCCGCTGGAGAAGGCTAGTGATGCGACTGTTTAGATCATCGAGAAAATTGTTGCAAGGATAGGTAAGTGGAGAACAGGGGAGATAGCTCAGTAGTTGATTGCCGGTGGTCTGCAGATAGTCGAAAGTCGGCAGGAGCTGCGCCATCGACGGCACAGCCGCCTGCACATAGCTACGGGTGTCTGTACCATAGCCATACTTATAACTCTCATACTCGAGAAAGGCCTGCGTGAGTCGGTTAATGAGTCCGGGACCAGTTTGTCCAGCCTCCCAGGTTAAATAAGCTTGCAGCCCGCCATGATTTGGTGGCGCTAGGGCAATGTATTGGTCAATATCGTTTTGGTAGCTATCGCCTTCCACATATGAACGAACGGCGAGATTACCCATCGAATGGGCAACGACATCAATTTTTGTCGTGCCGGTTTGGGTACGAATGGCCGCCAGTTTTTGAGCCAGAAGCTGCGCCGTATCGACATTACTTTTATGCCAATCATAGGGCAAGGTGAAGAGCATTTGATTATCAGTGTAGCCAGCGGCGCGAAAGGACGCCATGAGGGTATCGAAACTATGTAAAATCGGATCGAGCTGCCAAATGCCGTTGACCGGCCAACTTTCCAATATACCTGGCACAATAAGCACCGGATCGATCGTTTTCTGCTGCGCCGGTTCCGGCAGACGACCAAGCTGCCAGGTCGCATCGAAAACAAAAATTGTGTTGTTTGTGCCAAAGAATAGGCGATTCTCAGCAACGGCAACTGGTTGGCCACCAGCCGTGAGGTTACCTTGAAAGGTTGTGACACCGCTAGCGGCATCAAGAAAGATCTGATTAGTTAAGTCGGCTAACGCCAAAACCTGATCGCCAGCGACAAGGAAACGCGGCTGCCAGCCGTTACCGTTATTAGATGCGGTATTGAAGCGATTCGACCAACGGACATGACCGTTCTCGTCGATCGCCGTGATCGCGCCGGCATTCGTCCCATAAATAAGATAATCGCCGACCGCCGCTAAACTGCCGATTTGGGGCGCGGCCATACCCGTATCGTATTCCCAGCGCCTCTGACCGTTCGCCTTTTCCAGAGCGTAAATTTTTTCATAGCCGCCAAAATAGATGGTCGGGCCAGCCACCACCGCCTCAGTGCCGGCAGTCGAATTTAAGATGAAAGCCCAGCGCGTTTGGCCGTTTGTCGGATCGATGGCCTGCATTTTTAGATTATGTGTTCGAGCAAACAGAGTCAGGCCGTCTGTCGCCAGAGGGGAGACAATGTCGTAGTTCGCTCTCCAGCTAAATAGACCGGTTAGGGAGAAGGCATAGAGTTGGCTGGCGACAACGTAGAGTGAATTGCCAATCACGACCGGCGCATAACGCACACGGGACGACTCGTTGGGCAGGGGACTTTGCCATTCTAGGAGGCCATTTAATAAATTAAGGGCGTAGACTTTCGGGGCCGTCGCTAGGCCAAAATAGACATGACCATGGTCGATAGTCGGCTGACTCGGAATGGCCGAACCAAGGGCATAGGACCAGATTTGCGTG
>CAZNEF010000077.1:0-3561 GCA_964572235.1 uncultured Candidatus Saccharibacteria bacterium
CGGTCTAAAATCAGCCCGAGAGAAAAAGCCTGACCTCATTCTCCTCGACATCATGATGCCAAAAATCAACGGGCTCGATGTCTTGAAACAGCTCAAGGCCGATCCGAACACAGCTAATATTCCAGTCATCTTGCTGACAGCTCTTATCCAGGAAAACGCTAAAGGTATCGGTGCTGGAGCGGCTGGCTACCTAGTTAAATCAGAAACGATGCCTGGCGAGCTCGTCGCCAAGATCGCCCTCCTCTTGAGTTAAAAGAGTGTGACAAAACCGATCTAAGAGCCTGTTAAGAAATCAGTTCAAGGAGCTACTCCCTTCCCAGTAAATCGTGATATATATAACCTTCTCATTTGGTGTCTTTCTGTGTCAGAACCTCCGTTCCTCGTTCACCGTACTTTAAGTACGGCACACTCTGGTACTCGGTTCTTCCTTGAAATACATCCAACTGAAAATGCTCTATATATCACGATTTACTGGGAAGGGAGTAGTACCGCAAATGGATTAGCCCGACCCGGACTCGTGACCTCGAGTGCCCTCGCGGCTGGTTTCGCCCGATCGCTTAGATATTGCCAGGCTTTCGGCGAAAAACTCAGTTTATCATCAACTTTGGGCGCTGCTTTCGTGTAAATCGTGCCCGTAAAATTAAAACTCACATTTTGATTAGCTGGATCGTTGTTGCTCGTGTCTTGCGTAACTTGGAAACGGCTGAGCGTTGTCAAGCGGCTCAGGCTCGGCAACGTCAACAGAAACTGGCCTAAGCTCGCATAGCTTCCGACGACGACTGCGGCGTAGGTTAGTCCTTTGGTATTGCTTGACTTCATCGTCTTTCCGAGAGCTGTATCGCCGGTAGTGATGGCGTTATTGTCAAAATTGACGGTCGTCAAGCGGACGCCACTCGCGCTGGCGAGAGCGTCGAGCGCGGCCGAAAAGCTCTCCCTACTCTCTTCGATGGGGATTAATATCTGAGCTGTCTGACTCTGCTCGCTTAGAGTCGGCTCAGCTGCCTCAAGGGCATTAATGAGATTCTTTTTCTGATCGAGGAGAGTGAGCTCATTCTTCAGACTTGTCAGTTTGGCCTGACTGGCTCGCCAGCTGCCGAATTTTGGCCAGACAAAGAAGTAGGCGAATATAAAACCGAAAAAGAGTAGGGCGACGACGATTATAGGCGTTTTCATAGTTTATTTCCAGGGCTTGGGCTGAGCAGGTTGACGCTACCGAGTGGGCCAAGAGTCATGACGAGGCTAAAAGTAATGCTCGTGTTTTGCGTATTGGCTTGGTTAAGGGTGATGCCGCCCAACTCTTTGATTTGGGAGAGGGCACTCACAAAGGTCGTGATATCCGAGCGGGCGGCGGCGATACCGTTGATCACTAAATCGCTGCCAGACTGGCTCTGTATATTAGTCAATTGGACATTGTTTGGTGTGGAGGCGGCGATATTATTGAGAAGTTGACCAGTGTCAATGCTGAAGCCTGTAATCTTCTCTAGGGCGTTCTGACGGTCAATCAGGTACTGGAGCTTGAGCTCGAGCGTGTTGGCACGTTCGAGCGATTGCTTGGCCAGTGTCTTCTCTTTTTGTTTAGCCTGAATTTGACTGCCTAAGCTACCATTGGCTGTCTTTAACCAACCGTAAGTGCCGATCAAGGCGACTAAAGCGATAACCAAGATGAGTTGCAAAAACCCACTGACGATGTCGACAAACATTGACTGGCGGTGATCGTGCGGCAAAAGGTTGATATGACTTTGGCCAACGGCCAGGCCAAGAGCACTGGCAAAACGCGGATCGAGCGGCTGCTTATGGGGCAGGCTAATTTTTGGTAGGCCAATCTGGGTTGGCCATTTCATCTCGCGGTCGAGCGCCTCAGGCAGACCTTTGATCATGGCCCCTGGACCGGTGAGGAAAACGCCACGTACCTCACTTGGCTCGCCCAGCCGGTTGTGGTAGTAACTGATCCCTTCGGCAATCTCTTGACTGAGCGCCCGCGCTTGGGCCGGCAGGGCCTCTTGCAAGTGCAGACCACCGATCGGAATCGTCGCTGTCAGTTTAATCATTGCGTTGTTGGCGATGACTAAGGTTGTGGCTTTACGGTCGATATTGAGGAGAGCGTTCATGGTCTTATGGTGGCTCGGCAGATTAAGAGCATCGAGAATGGCAAAAGGTTGGGTACGCAGCCCAACCAACTCGAGGTCAGCCTTGGCTAAGGTATCGACCAGTTCGTCGACAAGATGTTTCGGTGCGGCAACGACAAAAACATGGCTCTTTTCCTCACCATCTTTGTCCTTTTCAGGCGTACTGTCGACCTGCCAGTCGAGGTACATATCCTCGATCGGCAAGGGCAGAAATTCAGCCGCCTCAAAGGGAATGGTTTGAATTAGCTCTTTTGCCTTTAGTTTGGGGAGGATGAGGGCCTTGGAAAAAACGATCGATTCCGGCAGCGCGCTTATGACTCTAATTTGACGGATCGGCCGTGGCTTCGCCTGACTAAATAGCTCTTTTAACTTATGGACCAAGCCTTGCTTGTCGCGGAGACCGTTTTTAAGCCATGGCGATTGCTCGAGCGGCAGTTCATTGATGGCGACGATCCGGCTACCAAAGTAAGAATGGCGAACGACAACGGCACGCAAAAAATAGGCGCCTATTTCGAGGCCAACGACCGGAGAGCTCACAACCAAACTCGATTAGGGTCGAAACAGGAGAAGATTGAGGAAACATATCGAGATACGTTGACGAATTGTTTTTTATTTGTAGCCATCATTTCTCCTGTTGCAGTTACCAACGAGATATGCAATGGGTTATAAAAAAAATACCTGCCAGAACAATCCTCCTTACCGGTTTTTTTGGGGAAAATGACTCCTTCTACTATACCATGATACGTTCTAGTATTCCTGGTAGGTGCCCTTTTGGAGGGTCCAGGTGCCGCCTGGACCGCTTGTATAGCCCGAGTTTGCCAGCCCAGCGTCGTAGGTGACGATAGCGTTATTGCCGATGTTAATTAATTGGGCGGCGAACGCGACGGCATGAGCCGAATTGCCAATATCAATTCCTCCGAGTGGGGCGTATAGGGGCGCATTGACGACCGTTACGCCGTTACTGATGCTTATCGCCGAGTTATTCGAACTATTCGCAATAATCAAAACGTTGCCACCGCCAGCATTTTTATTAACAGTAATTTTGTTACCGATATTAATAGTGCCTTCCGATATGAGCATGACGCTGTTTGGGCTGATACTATTATCGGCGGTCAGGGTGACTCCGTTGCCAAAGGTTACACGTCCAGCCGCCCAAACTGGTCCTTTGATATTAACCTTGACGTTATTGCCGAAGTTAATATTACCGGTTACATAAAGCGGCCCGATGGTGCTATTGTTTGGCGGCCAGTAATTAAGTTCATTAAGAACTGTCCCCGCTTGGGCTTTGGCTTTCCAAAAGGCGGCATCAAAAGGCGGCAGTGGTTGCACGGGCTGGCCAGTCAACTTTTGACCAGTGACAGACACATTGGTAATTGTTCCCACGGCCGAAGCACTACCGGTGATTGTTGATCCATTGCCGCCAGTGATATTTTGG
>CAZNEF010000078.1:0-8000 GCA_964572235.1 uncultured Candidatus Saccharibacteria bacterium
TAACATTACGGGCCTTTGCCTTAGTGGTGAAGGACTACCCCGAAGCCAGACTTGCCCTTGTTGGCAACGGTCCCTTCAAACCAGTAGTCGATCGCCTAATTAAAAAACTTAAGCTCACCGATCGTGTTTTATTACCGGCCAAGGACATTCTTTTTTTAAAACGGGCCGCCGGCGATTTGAAGGTGAAACTGATGCAGGAGGCTTGGGTTTTTGTCCACCCGTCAGTTAAGGAAGGTTGGGGGATGGTGATTACTGAGGCGGCCGCCTGCGGCACGCCGAGCATTGCCACGGCCGTCACCGGTCAGGTTGATGCGATTATCGATAATCAAACCGGACTCTTGGTTAGTCCGAATCCGACGGCCGAGGTCCTGGCGGCGGCGATGTGCCGGTTGATCCGTGACGCACCACTGCGCGAACGTCTCGCTCGCCACAGCCTGAAGTGGGCGGCCGAATTTAACTGGGATAAAAGCTATGCTCAATTTAAAACGGCCCTGTCTCAAGCGACGGGGGAGGGGCTATGAGTTCGACCAACGCATCGCTGCCGATGATTGCCATCGTGACACCGGTTTTCAATGCCAGTCGGGCGCTGGTCGACTACTTTCAGGGGCTTGAGGCGACGAGCTACCCAAGGGAGAGAATTCAGATCATTATGCCCGACGGTGGCTCAACCGATGGTACCCAGGCGCTGGCCAAAAAGCACGGCGCTCTGGTGCTGCCGAATAAGCTAAAAACTGGTGAGGCCGGTAAGGCCGTCGGGGTCAAATATTTATTAAGCCAAAAACGAGCACCCAACGATCAAAGTCTGCAGCTGGTCTGTTTTCTTGATTCAGATAATATTATCGTCGATGCCGATTGGTTTTCGCGCATGATTGAACCGTTCCAAAACGATGTCGTCATCGGCAGCGAGCCGTGGCAATATCTCTACCGACCGCAGGACTCTTATATTACTCGCTACACAGCCTTAATCGGCATGTCTGACCCGATTGCCATGTTTCTTGGTAACTATGATCGGCAGAACATTCTGACTGGTCGCTGGACTGATTTACCGATTAAGAGCCACGATATGGGACGCTACCTCGTCTGGCCGGTCGATCCTAAGGTCGTGCCAACGATCGGGGCGAACGGGGCGATCTTTCGCCTTGAGTTTTTCGTGGCCGCACCGATTCTCGATTATCTTTTTGATATCGATGTCCTTTACGAATACACACAAACGCATGCTGTCTCTTTTGCGAAGGTCAAAATTGGTATTGTGCACACTTTTTGCCGGACAATAGCCGATTTTATCCGCAAACAGCGCCGCCGGACAAAGGATTACCACTATTTTCAGTCGAAGGGTTTGCGCACTTACCCCTGGAAGAGCTTTAATCCGCTACGTCTCTACTATTTTATTTTTTGCTGTGTTACTGTCGTGCCGTTATTCTGGCAGGCTGCTAAGGGGGCGAGTCGGAGGCCTGACCCGGCCTGGCTTTTTCATCCGCTTGCCTGTTGGATCACGCTGGCGATTTACGGGTCCAGTGTGATCATGAACCATTTTCGGACACCGGAGTTGGCTGATCGGCGTCACTGGACCCAGAGCTGACCCGGTGCTGAGCCTTGTCAAACCGGGTCATAGCCAGTAATATGAATGCATGAGTTTACCATATCGCCCAACAGCCCAAATCGGTGTCGGCTGCGCCGATATCTCGGCGAATGAAAAAAAGTACGTCCTCGATGTCCTCAATAGCAACCGACTCTCGCACGGCCCCTATTTGACAAAGTTCGAGAGTCTTTTCGCCGACGGCCATGAGCTCCGGCACGCCATTTTTTGTAACTCGGGGACCAGTGCCTTGCAGGTTGGCCTGCAGGCGATGAAGGACAAATATGGCTGGTCGTCGGGCAGTGAGGTGCTGGTGCCGGCGGTGACCTTTATTGCTTCGAGCAATGTCATTATCCAAAATCAGCTTACCCCGGTTTTTGTCGATATCGAGCCTGATTATTATGAAATTGATCCGCGTCAGATTGAGGCGAAAATTGGCCCGAAAACGGTGGCGATTATGGTTGTCCATCTTTTCGGTCAACCTTGCGATATGACACCGATTATGAAGATTGCCAAAAAACATCGACTCAAAATTATTGAAGATTCCTGCGAAACTATGTTTGTTCGCCATAAAGGCCAGATCGTTGGTACCTGGGGTGATGTCGCCTGTTTTTCCACCTATGTCGCCCACCTTTTAGTAACCGGCGTCGGCGGTTTCGCCTGCACAAGCGACGATGACCTGGCGGTGCGCATTAAAAGCCTCATGAACCACGGCCGCGATGGCATTTATCTACATATTGATGACGACAAGAAAAAGTCGAAGAGCCAAATGTTTGACGTGGTCGCCCGGCGTTTTCGTTTTACAAGTCTCGGCTATTCGTATCGGGGGACGGAGATGGAAGGCGCGCTCGGTGTCGGCCAGATGGAGCGCAAAGACGAAATTTTGCAGAAACGTCAGGCCAACGCCGCCAAATTGACCGACGGGCTAGCCGACCTCGATCAGTGGCTGCAGCTGCCAAAAATTCGCCCGGCCACCGAACATGCTTTCATGATGTATCCGATCGTCGTTAAAGATCCGGTCAGTCGTGACGCGCTGGTCAACTATCTTGAGGAAAATTTAATCGAAACTCGCCCCATGCTCCCACTCCTTAATCAGCCGATCTACAAAACTCTTTTTGGCGATATTGAAAAAAACTATCCGGTGGCCAAGTTAGTCAATCAAAATGGCTTTTATATTGGTTGTCACCAAGGGTTGACAGACCAAGAGTTGGCCTACATTGTGGCCACATTTCATCACTACTTGGCCGCGAAAGGAAATCATGCCTAATAAACTGAAGCTCAAAAAAGCGAAAATTGCCTTTATTACTGGGATTACCGGTCAGGATGGCTCATACTTGGCGGAACTGCTCCTCAAAAAGGGCTACATTGTCCACGGTCTGATCCGTCGGGCCAGTACCTTTAATACTTACCGTATCGACCACGTTTTTCAGGACCCACACGACCCGAACCCGCAGCTCTTTTTGCATCATGGTGACCTTTCAGACGGTTCCTCGCTCGCGCGCTTAATTGCCAAAATCGTCCCCGATGAGATCTATCATCTCGGTGCTCAGAGTCATGTCCGCGTCAGCTTTGATACACCGCTCTACACCGGTGATATTACGGCCCTCGGCACGGCCCGCCTTCTTGAAGCGATCCGCGACACTGGGGTGAAGACGAAATTTTATCAAGCCTCGAGCTCGGAGATGTTCGGCAAGGTCGTTGAAGTGCCGCAAAAAGAAACGACGCCATTTTATCCGCGTTCGCCCTATGGCGCCGCCAAGGTCTATGCCTACTGGATGACCGTGAACTATCGTGAAAGCTATGGCATGTTTGCCGCTAACGGCATACTTTTTAATCACGAGTCGGCCAGGCGCGGTGAAACTTTTGTCACCCGCAAAATTACCCGGGCGATCGCCAATATTGTTGCCGGCAATCAAGACAAACTTTACCTTGGCAACCTCGATGCCAAGCGCGACTGGGGTTACGCGCCTGAATATGTTGAAGGGATGTGGCGGATTCTCCAAGCTGACACGCCGGACGACTTTATTTTAGCGACTGGCGAAACGCACACCGTGCGCGAGTTTGTCGAAACGGCTTTTCAACGTGTGGGCCTGAACTGGAAAGATTATGTCGCTATCGATCCGCGTTACTTCCGGCCAGCCGAGGTCGATCTTTTAATTGGCGATGCTAGCAAGGCCAAGAAAATACTCGGTTGGTCGCCGAAGACGACCTTTAAGGAGCTCTGCGAGATTATGGTTGAGGCCGACCTTGAAGCCCTCGGTATTGATCCGAAAACGCTCAAACCGTTGGCGCTTGTGGACCAAAAAAAGCGTCGTCATGGCGGCAGAGAGATTGCGAGCTGATCGCTAGCTGATGGGCAATCGTCTCTAGATCGGCTCGACGGGCGCAAGCTCACGCGGCGGCGCGCCGAGGCGAAAGACAAAAAAACGGTTAATCGAGTAGTTCCAAACCGTGACAAAACCAATAGCGGCGAGTTTGGCAACGTTGGCGGTGACGACGAGACTGGTAAAGAAAATATATTTGAGAAAAATATAGACTAATAAGTTATTAAGAAGGAGGCCGACGATGCTGACGAGGACGAAGATCGCATACTGTCGGCCAATCCGCCGATCTTTGCGATCTTGAAATGTCCAGTTGCGATTGAAAAAATAGCTGTTGGTGGCAGCGACTAAAAAGGAAAATGAGATGGAGAGATAGAGGTTGAAGTGAAGGTAGAGAAAGAGGTTGAGTAAACCAAAATCAATAATGACGTTGCTGACGCCCACCACAAAATAACGCATGACTCTTTGTAATTCTTTGTTCACTACTATAAAATATCAGTATCGTGGCTAGAATCAAGGGGCAAAACAGACATGCGTAATTATCTTACCCTGAAGGCTGTCGCTCTCATCGTCTTGATCGGCGTTCTGGCCTGGTATCCGGTCCTCAACTTTTGGTTTTTAAAGGCCTTTGAGGCAAGTTGGCTGCACGATGCTTTGCCCTACACTTTTGTTGGTCTGATTCGGACCCACTCTTTTCTTTATTGGCTCGATCTTAAACTCTTTGGTTGGAACCCGACTGGCTGGTACGCTCTGGCTGTCTTATTTCACATTATCGCCGCCTTACTCCTCTATCGTTTTGTCCTCGTTCTAACCAAAAATCGCCTCACCGCCCTCGCCGCCGCCCTCATTTTTGTCGCCAATACCGCTTACAACGATGTCCTGACTTGGGGCAGCTTCAACTCTTATTATCCAGTGCTCTTGAGTTTAATCCTTCTTGGTTTTACAGCCTTTTTTCAATATAAGGAAACGGGCAAGGCCCATTATTGGTTACTCTCGATTATTTTTTTGATGCTTGGCTTTTATGTGCGTGAAACGGGCATTTTGGCCGTTTTCTTAATCACACTCTTTGATATTTTCACCGCCGGTAACCTATGGCGCAAAAAAACCTGGCTGGCCATCGTGGGGCGCCAGTGGCCATACTATGCGAGTCTGGGTCTCTTTCTCTATCTGCGCTCGCATTACGGTGGCACGATTGGCGATACTGTTGACAGTAATGTTAAGATGCGGATTCGGCTTGTGCACGACCAACTCTACGCCGAATATTTACGGGTCGCGGCTCTGACATTCGGGAAGATTATCCTACCGATCTTCGCCCCTTACCTCTGGTTTAACGCCTGGCGGACGCAGCTCCTCGTTCATGGTAATGTCGCTTGGCTCCAACAGTTCTTTTTTCCAATGCTTGGCTGGATTGGCTACGGCGTCATCTTCTTAGTCGCCCTCCTTACCTATAAACAAAAGGCCTTTTTCCGTTACCTGCTCTTTTTCTGGCTTTGGGTTGGGGCCTTTACTGCCTTTATTGCCCTTGCCATCCCTAATGTCAACGAAGTCTTAATGCGGGATTTTCAAATTATCACCCTCCGTTACTGCTACTTCGCCTTTGCTGGTGCCTCGATCAGCTATGCGATCTTGCTGACCCTGGTTCATGATCGACTGGCGAAATTAAAATGGCCCTTTGTCGCCGGGGCTGTCACGACTCTATTGCTCGCGGCGATCGTTGGCCTTAATCTCCGTCTCCTGCGCGGCATAGAAACTGAGGCCTATGCGACGCTTTATCGGGCGGGTAAGGAGTTTCAAGCCCAATTCAAGAAGGAGTTTCCGATTTTACCGACGAACGTCGCCTTTTATATCTATCCTCATGCCAATGCCCTCAATGATTCGCTTTTCGAGTGGTATCTGACGCGCGAAACCGCCTACCCGAACCTCAAAGGACAACCCTATCGCATTGAGTCGCAAGTTGAAGCCGTTGTCGATAAGGCCAGCCGCGGTAAGCTTAACGTCGCTGACGTTATCTTTCTTGATTACGATGCCGGTCGAGGTTTAACTAATAAAACGCCGCTGGTACGCCAGGCCATCGAGAACCAAAAGGCCACCCCGCTGACGCTCGTCAAGGGTTCGGGAGCAAACTATAGCGTTCCTACTTTTACCGGACCAAGTATCGATTTGCCGGTCAATTTCGCCCTCACAGTGGCGTCTAACTATACGTCGGCGCTCACTCCTGGTGCCAATGCCAATAGCAGTCAGTTCCGCGCTCTTGTCGATTATGCTGTTGACCGCCAGCGTTACCTCAATACGGTCAAGCTCATCAGCTCGCGAACGATCTCCCAACGTGACGAGGAACCCTTTTATTTTTACCAGCCGTCTCATTTAGTCGATGGCAATACCGGACGTCGCTCGGCCTGGATCGCCGATGCCGTGCCGGCTTGGGCGGGCGCGGTTTTGCCGGAGCCTCAGTCGATTCAGGCTGTCGCTTGGGGTTCGATTGTCGGCTCGACACGGGTGCCGGCGAGCTACCACTACCAGACTTCCGACGACGGTGTGACTTGGCAAACGGTCAAAACGGTGACCAATGGGCAGGCCGGTTACGCTATCGATAGATTCGATAAGCCGCTCCAGACTCGCTATATTAAAATGGTTATCGATACAACCAACTCCGGCGACTTTGCCGAACTGGATGAATTTGAGGTGATTACGACGAAAAGCGCCGCGGCCCTGGCCCAATATACCGATCGTAATAAGCTCCTTGACGATAGTCGCAATCCCTTCCAATTCGCCGCCTCAGCCGACGATTTACAGTATGCGAAGGACCACGGTCTGGACTTTGCCACCGGCAAGCTCAGTTGGGGGACAAACCTGACCTCGCCCTATATTGACTCCCAGTTTATCTACTTTACCTACCCGCTCGGTAGCACACCGCAAACCGTCCAGATTCATATCCCCGAGGGCGAAATCTACGCCGAAGCTGGCCAGCTCTTTATGAAATTCTTCAATTCATTTAGTGTTGATTTGGCGACCGGTCCGCTGACGAGTTCGGCTGTGGCCGCCCAGCTTCTGCCCCGTTACGGCACTTATTAATTTAATTAGGCATGAAAGGAACACATCTATGAAGCTCATTTTGCCACGCAAAGAACATTTATCGGCTTTGAAATACGAATATATTGACAGTACGATTGACCAGTATTATCGGCCGATTCAGGGTATGCTCATGCGCAAACGCCTCGTTCAGGCCATGGATCTTATCCCGGAGAAAAAGGTTACGCGCATCCTCGATGTCGGTTACGGTGGCGGTCAGTTTATTCCAACCTTGCAACAGATCTCGAAGGAGCCGATTTATGGCATCGATACCTTGCCGCAGCCGGAACGGGTCGCCAAGATCCTCGCCAAAGAGGGCTATAAATCAAATCTTATCGAAGGCTCGGTCTTTAAGATGCCCTACAAAGACAATTTCTTCGATGGCATTGTCTGCATTAGCGTCATGGAACATTTTAAGGGTGATGAACTGAATCGGGCGACCCGCGAGATGTACCGCGTTTTGAAGCCGGGTGGTTGGCTCGTTTTCGGTTCCCCGGTCAAAAACTCGATGACCGACTTTATTATTGATAAATTTTTGAAATTTAAGCCGGACGAGATTCATCCGTCCGGTCACAAGCAGATTTTGCATGGCATTAATACTGAGGTTGATATCGACAAGGTGACCCATTTCTTTTGGTGGATGCCGCTTGACTACTCCCTCTACTTTTGCGCTCGCGTTTTCAAACCCCATGATAACCAGACGGTAAAAAGCCGATGAAATTTGATCCGCAGGGTATCTCCATGATTATCTGTTGCCGTCAAGAGGGTGAGGGTATGGAGCGCATTCTCCGAGCTGTCGTTGGCTACAGTCAAGAGGTAATTGTTGTCGACGGCCACTCGAATGACGGGACAGAAGCACTGGCCAAAAAATATGGCGCCCGATTTTTTCTCGATCACAAAAAAGGGCGTGGTGATGCCGCCAAAATCGGTATTGCCGAGGCAAGGTACCCAATTATCGTTTTCTTCGATGCCGACGGCTCGCACGAGGCGAGCGATATCCCGGCTCTCGTCGCCCCGATACGTGCTGAAGCCGC
>CAZNEF010000079.1:0-1878 GCA_964572235.1 uncultured Candidatus Saccharibacteria bacterium
TACCGCCCTCTTTAACCAACTTTTCGCCCCGATGACCGCGGACAATAACGTCGCCAATGGCAATGTCTATAGTCTCCCACTCGCTGTCGATAGTCTCGGTCTTTTTGCCAACACCAAACGGCTCCAGGAGGCTGGCGTCAAACAGCTACCAACGACTTGGGACGGCATCGTAGCGTTGGTCGAGCAATTGGCGAAACGCAATGGCCACAACCTCACTCAGCCGGCCATCAATCTCGGGTCAAGTGCTAACGTCAGCCAACCTTCGAATATACTGGTCACGCTCATGCTCCAAAACCACACGCCCTTAATCAGCGCCGATAAAAACCCAGAGAAAATTGAGGCCCTTTTTAATCAGACGGTGATGAAAGCGACCGGCGAAGCTATTCAGCCGGGCATTAACGCCCTCGATTTTTATACAAGTTTCGCCTCGCCGACCAAGGAAAATTACAGTTGGTCCACTAAGCAGCCGTCGGACTTCGATCTTTTCGCCGCCGGTGGGATACCGCTTTACATCGACTATAGCTATCGCGTCGCCGACTTAAAGCAACGGGCGCCAACACTGGCAGTTACGACCGGCCCGCTCCCCCAGGTCAGCCTGACCGACCCACCGATCGTCCTCGGGACAGCGCAGATGGTCGGCGTACCGATCGTCAGTCGCCACCCTGATTTGGCTTGGGATTTTATCGCCTTTTTGACGAACGCCCCCAATAGCGCCGCCTACGATCGTAGCGCCGGCCGGCCACCGGCCCGACTGGCGCTAGGCGCTGATCCTACCATCGACCCGGCGCTTCGCCCCTTTGTCGCCCAACTGCCCTACGTCACGACTTGGTATCGTAATGAGATCAACAAAACCGATAGCGTCGTTAAGCAGGCGATCGATGCCGTTTTAGCCGGTTTGCCCCTACCCGACATCACCAATAAACTGACCAAACAGGTGACTCATATTTTGCGAAACGAGCCTTATGAATAACCTCCGTAAATCACTGCGAAAGCTCGGCATCGTGGCCGTTTTATCGATCCTACCGCTCTCTCTAACCGGCTGCACATTACGGGGCAACACGGGCGTAACGCGCGACGCGCGAACCAGTACCTTGACGATCTGGCGTCAGCCGATCAACAAAAAGATTGATGATCGTGTTTTTCCACAAGTTATCGCCGCCTGGCAAAAGAAAAATCCGACGCTCAAAATTAACTACCGCTCTTTTGAGGCGACCGACGACTACGAAACCGAGGTTTTGAACGCACTGGCGGCCGGCAAAGGCCCCGATATTTGGGAGATTCGCAATGATGAGCTGGCGCGCCACCTCGATCAATTAGCGCCCTACCCAAGCATCCCCATCGACCCGACGCGCTTCAAAAAAAACTACGCCGCGACGATCGCTGAGGAGATGCTCCGTGACCAAAAGCTCTACGGTGTGCCGATTGGCATCGATCCACTCGTCGTCTTCGCCAACAATAGTCACCTCGAGCAGGCGAACGCCGAGAAAGTGCCTGATAATTGGCAGGATTTTCTGGCGCTCGCCATCGCCCTAACCCGCAAAGTCGGGCCAGTTATCCTGCGCCCCGGCCTCGCGCTGGGAACAGTCACAAACGTCGATCGGGCCGGCGAGATCGCCCAACTCCTCATGCAGCAGTTTGGCACCCAGATGGTTGATCCAGCTCACCGGACGGCGACCTTTGACCTCTACAATCAAGATCCGACCGGTCAGACCTTTAGCTACCCGGGCCAAAACGCTATTACCTTTTATAGCGGCTTTGCCAATCCAGAATCCGGTTATCAGACCTGGGACAGCAGCCAAGCCTATTCAACCCAAGCCTTCGCCCAAGGCAATCTTTCGCTCATGATTGACTATTTGTCAGCCGGCGCCCAGATTGAGG
>CAZNEF010000080.1:0-1967 GCA_964572235.1 uncultured Candidatus Saccharibacteria bacterium
CGCTGACTCGGCTGCGACGGCTTGGGTCGTAATCAAGCGGATGCTCAATGAGCAAAATAAACCAGCCTTGCTCTTTTAAGTAGCCGGCGAGGGCAAAGGGCGGTCCAAAAACTTGGGTGCTGTGGGTGGCGATAATCGCCGCTTTATTATTCATAGAGCTCAATGCCGAGCTCACAAGAAATACGCCTGGTATTTTTCATACCAGTCCAGAGTCCGACGCAAGCCGGCCGTCAAAGTGACGCGTGGCCGCCAGCCAAGCACAGACTTCGCCTTAGCGATGGAAACGTATTGCTTTAAGATTTCCGTCATCCGGTCAGTGGGAATCGGCTGGCTCTTGACGTGCATATGGGGACGACCTCCGAGGGAGACAATTCGCTCGGCTAGTTTGAAGACATCAATCGGTCGACCGGAGCCAAAATTATAAATCCGGTTTTGCTGGGTATGATCGGATTTTTTTTCGGCTAAAAGTTCGAGCGCCGCCACGGCATCATCAATATATAAGAAATCGCGGATCGCCCCATTCTCCCAGAGCACCGGGTTTTGATTGGCCAAAACCATTTTCATAACCTTCGGCACTAGGCGGCTAAAGTTTAGGTCGCCTGGCCCATAGAGATTGACAAAGCGGGGGATTTCGACGTTGAGATCGTAACTATCGGCATAGCACTGAGCGATGAGGTCAGCGACCGCCTTCGAGGTTTCATAAGGACGCGAAGGCTGCGGATAAAAAGCTTCTTTAAAGGGTAGTTTTGGGTTGTTGCCATAGACGTGAACCGTTGAAACGACAATGATCTTGGCCACCTGACTTTGGCGCGCCGCCTCAAGGATGTTCCAGGTGCCAGCTACGTTAACCTCGAAGGTTTTGATCGGGTTGACCTGACCAATTTCCACTAGAGGTAAAGCGGCGAGATGATAAATAATCTCGATCTTTGAGTCGTTTATAAGCGCATTGAGGCGTGCAAAATCCTCAACCGAACCGACCTCAATTTGGGTGATATGATCGACTAAACCCTCAAGTCGAAGGAGCGATCGGGGACCAATGCCCGCTCGCGTGAAAGTAATGATCGAGGCTTTCTGTGAGAGGAGCGATTTGACTAAATTTGAACCAAGAAAGCCATCGGCGCCCGTCACTAAGACACGTTTATCTTGCCAAAACGACACGTCGCCACTCCTCTTTCACTGTCGGATAACCGTAAACAATAAGCATGGAAAAGCACATGATGGGGTGCAAAAACCAGGCCGGATCGCGAATCCGGGCATAGCCGCGGATCGCATGGTAAAGCGGTCCCACAAACGTAGCGGCGTAAATGACGTAGGCCACAAGCCGCCACTTGTCTTTAGCCGGCTCGTAGATACTATAACGACGGCGCGACTGATCCTCAAAGTGGTATTTTTCAATAAAGTAACGCCGCCGTTTTAAGAAGGGGATGAGACTATTGTTCGTGAGGTGCTTCACCGTCTCTTTGACAAAAGCGTATTTGGTATAGCCTTTGCGGGCGAGATCGACATGGATATCGATGTGGAAAAAATGATCGGGGTCGGCCTGGGCTTCTTTTATGAGCTTCGCCCGTAGGATTGAACCGTTGCCGCCCAAAGCCGGCAACCACTCCGGGTCAAGCTCGACAACAAAATAGTTTGGCTTTGTCTTTACAAGCTTACCCCGCAAGGTTAACGCATCAGAGAGCCAAGACTGGTGGCCATTTTTATTAAAAAAATTCGGTACGGGGTCGGGCCCGCCGATTAAAGCAAAATAACGATCGAGCAAGGTCATGGTGCGATCGTAGTGAAAACGCCAAACGCCAACACCGAAAATTGCCGGGTCATCGACAAGCGGCTGGATCATGTGACGCAGCCATAACCGATCGGGCAAAATGTTATCGTGATCAATCATCACTAAAATCTCATGTTGGACATGATTAACGGCCACCCCTTTGTTATACTCGGCATTCTGCTTCTCTTTGGGTACCGCG
>CAZNEF010000081.1:0-4363 GCA_964572235.1 uncultured Candidatus Saccharibacteria bacterium
CTTCAATTAGACTGAGTTCTGGCATCACAACCTCTTTCTTTTACAGTATAGGGAAGGAATAGCCCCCTGCCAATGGCCATGGGTGTTAAGTCCAGGAAAAAACAAAAAAGCGACCAGCGCCGCTCCTCTGTTGTCGGTCATTTACTCCTTAATTAACAATTAAACCAACGACGATACCCAGTAAGATGAAGGCAGCCAACCAATTAGTTGTAAGCACGCGAAGATGTTGCGCATTCGCTTTGAGGTATGCACCATCAATCATGAGCGGCAGGGCAAATCCAGCCAGACCAACCATCAACCCAAGGTAAAGCCCCTTCATGACACCTGTGATACCGCTATAAAAAATGACATCCTTATAAAGAACTGTGAAGATGAGAGCAATAATATACATGCCAATGATACTACCAACAAGGTGTGTTGTTGTATGTGGCGCTTCATTACCACTAAGCGCCGACTTGAATACAAGGCCGTAGGTAAGGTAACCAACCGTCAAAATAGCAATAACACCGATAAGAGCAATGATATAAACATTCACTAAAATCACCTCCCTTCGCACTCTCTTTGTACCACACTGCTGATACTCTGAAAAGTCATCGAGCTCGTCCTAACGGACGATTACCGTACCGCCCTGACCTGTCTCGAGATGATTATGGTAACTCCAGATGCCGGCATTCGAAAATGTAAATTTGTAGCTTTGGCCACGGCTTAAACCGCTCTTGGCGTCGAAGCCTGGGTAGCTGTTGTGAGATGGGTGTGGATTGGATGCGACCCGCATGAGACCACGACTTTGGTTGATGAAAGTGACAGTTGTCCCATTAGCAACTCTCAGTGTACTTGGGCTAAAACCACTATCACTATAGGTAATTGTCGTTGACACCGTCCCCGATGTGGCATTCGCATCACTTTCTGTCGCCGTAATCGCCGACTGACGCGCCTCATCGGATAACTGCTGCGAGGCAGGAGTAGCGTTTTGCACCGTCCGTAAGGCCAGATTGATACCACTAATAATAAGCGCGACAACGGTTAGACTAATAACAACAAGATAAAGTCGGGACACGAATATCCTTTTTATCGCCTGTAATGACTGGCTTCAGCAAGGTGATCTGCCTTTATAATATCATCCCCGGCCAGGTCTGCAATAGTTCTGGCTACCTTAATAAGACGATAAATAGTGCGGGCCGAAAATTGGTATTGGTCACTGATCTGTTCAAGTATTTTTTGTCCGGTTGGACTTAGTTGACAAAAAGCTTTAGTTGCTGAGCTTGGTAGCCGAGCATTCGTCGAAAACGATTGAGCCGTGAAACGTTCTGTCTGCCTTGCTCGTGCCTTAATGACGCGCTGACGGACTTCTTCAGAGCCCTCAGAAAGCTCAAGGCCAAAGAGTCGTGCCGCCGGTACCGGCTGAAGCGTTGTATGGAGATCGATTCGATCCATCAATGGTCCAGAAAGACGTTTTTGATAGTTTAGAATTTGTCCTGTGGTACACGAACAGCTCTTTTCTGGATGACCGGAAAAGCCACATGGGCAGGCGTTAGTAGCACCGATAAAAAGAAAATCAGCCGGGAAGCGAAAACTGTGATTGAGTCGGCTTATCGTAATGCTGCCGTCTTCCATCGGCTGACGTAGCGCTTCAAGCACAGGTCGAGAAAACTCGGCCAGTTCGTCACAAAAAAGCGCTCCATAGTGGGAGAGCGAGATTTCCCCTGGCCGAGGGATGGCGCCGCCACCGATCATGGCGATCAGACTAACCGTATGATGCGGAGAACGGAACGGCCGTTCATTGACTACTCCACGATCAGCAAGAAGCCCAGCGGCTGAATAAAGGCGAGTCAACTCGATCATTTCTGGTTTCGATAACGGTGGCAATAGGCCGGCGAGGGCCCGGGCCAAGCTTGTTTTACCCGTCCCAGGCGGACCGGCGAGGAGAAGGTTATGGCCGCCAGCTGCAGCGATTTCCAAACAGCGTTTCGCTTGAATCTGCCCTTTTATAGTGGCTAGATCTTCAGCAAAAACCGACGGCGATTGAATTTCCGCTGCCGTTTCGACCGTTCTAAGGACTCGATCGCCGCGTAAATGCTTAACCAGTTCGACCAACGAACGAACCACATAGATTCGAATTTCGTTCGAACCGACAAGGGCAGCCTCGGCATAGTTATCCGACGGTAAATAAAGCTCGGTCATGCCAAAACGCCTGGCTTCAAGAATCGTCCCTAAAATACCACTTGTCTGTCGCGTTTGACCATTCAAGGAAAGTTCACCATAAAAAAGACGATTCTCCGGCTGGCGCGGCACTATGCCCGTTGAGGCAAGGATCGCGAGCGCAATTGGCAGATCAAACTGAGCGCCGTCTTTGCGTAAATGAGCTGGCGCCAAATTGACAGTGATACGGTGGGTTGGATAGGCAAAGCCACTATTGCGAATGGCGCTCCGCACCCGTTCCCTCGCTTCTTGAACCGCCATGGCCCCAAGACCGACGATCGTAAAATTCGGCAAACCGAAGGTCGTATCGACCTCAACACGTACCGGATAGACATCGAGACCAACAAGCGTGAAAGTCGAAACTGTGGCAAGCATTTTACGAGCAATTTATTGAACTTATTTCAGACATTATTTTCTCCTGTTGCAGCTTACCAATGAGTTTTAAGATGAGTTCATTAACGAATGTGGAGAAGGCGATAGAGAGTTGCCCCCCAACTTATTGTCCAGTGATAGTGGTTATTAAGGAGACTTAGACCGATCAAGCTAACAGCAAGCATAATTGTAATGAAGAGCGTTTTTTGCAAGTCTTGACGAATCGCCCCCAGAGCAAGATCAAGAGTTTGACTTTCTGGCTCCGAATTTGTGGTATTACTGGTCCTAAATCGACGATGGTGGCGGTGGTGTCGTGGCACAATTACTCCTTTCATATCTTTACAGCAATCAGGCTATTTGCTATAGTGGGTATATAATTAGCGGGTGTAGTTCAGCGGTAGAACGTCTCCTTGCCAAGGAGAAGGTCGTGGGTTCGAGTCCCATCACCCGCTCCAGCACGTTCACCATAACACATAATTATTAAAATAATATTAACTCGTACTGTTGTTTGGTTGATGCAGACCACCGACCGGGCGTGGTAGCCAAGTGGTAAGGCAGAGGTCTGCAAAACCTCTACTCGCGGGTTCGATTCCCGCCCACGCCTCCAGGAGTAAACTATTAATCTTCCCTTTTCGCTTACAACTTTCATTCACGCGACATGGCTACCGATCGCCCTTAAGGGCTTAACTCTTTTCTTCTCAATTCTGCTCATTATCAGTGTATTGATTCAGCAGCAGGGGAGCGGTTTGGGGGGTGCTTTCGGTGGCGGTGGCACTGTGTACCGAACGCGTCGAGGTGCAGAACGTTTCCTTTTTCGAGCGACTATTCTTCTTGCCATACTATACGTTCTCGCCACACTGGCCTCGATTCTTCTCAAGTAGCCTATGCCTTATTTTTGGCAATCCCTACGTCAACTTAATGGGGTATTGACTTGGGGTGAAAAATTAATACTCTCGGTATTGGCGCTCATTATCATCGGTAGCGGTAGTTTATGGTGGTACAAGGTCATCAAACTTGCGCCAGTTTCACCGGCCAAGGGTGGTACCTACGTTGAAGGCATAACGAGTAAGGATCCAGCCGAGATCGACCTCGTCATAGACAAGCTCACTAAGATTGGTCTAACCTATATAGACCATAACAACCATGTAAATGGTGCTTTAGCTGATCACTGGGAGATTAGTCCCGACGGAAAGATCTATACCTTTTACTTACGACCGAACATCGATGCCGCTGACATCGCCACGGTTTATGGTAGTCAGCCGAATTGGCAAAATATTAGCGTCACGGCTATCGATAAAAGCACACTGACGATCAATCTTAAACAGTCCTTCGCCCCTTTGCTTTATTTCACCAGTGATCCTATCTATGAGGCCGGCCCTTACCTCAAAGATAGGCAGAATGCGACGGAAATTAGCTTTTCCGCAAACAGGAAATTCGTTCTTGGTGAACCAAATATTCAACGCATCACTCTCTTTATCTACCCTAATATTCAAACAGCGCGGGCTGCCTTGCAGCGTCAGGAGATTATGGGTGTCGATACAGAAATTAGTGGTATTTCTGGAGTGCTAACGAAAAAGCTGGCGCTTACCAAACAGTCAGCCCTCCTCTTTAATCTTGAAAAACCGATCTTCCAGGACAAGGCTCTGCGCGAACGGATCAAAAACGCTCAAAAGCTCGACACGCCTTTAGCAGCGACCCTCGTGACCGACCAAGACCCACGTCACCTCGCCCTCGCCAATCAATTTGTGAGTAAGGCGGCGCGCATCGGTCTGACAATTTCCGTGGAGAGCCT
>CAZNEF010000082.1:0-3265 GCA_964572235.1 uncultured Candidatus Saccharibacteria bacterium
GGGTGAGAGACCATCGATATAGTCGACGTCTGGTTTTTCCATTACCCCTAAAAACTGTCGGGCATATGAGGAAAGCGACTCGACATAACGGCGTTGGCCTTCGGCATAGATCGTATCGAAAGCGAGTGACGATTTGCCAGAACCGGACAGGCCCGTAATCACGGTTAATTTGTTTTTGGGTATCTCAACGTTAACATTTTTGAGATTATGTGCCCGGGCGCCCACGACACGGATGACATCTTTCATGAGCAGCACTCCTGTTAAAAAAGAAACGATCTGCTGCCAATTCTACACCCATTGTCAAGGTTCGTCAATATTCTCTAGCTAACCTTGGCCTTAATCCGCCTGACGCCTGCTGCGGAGGCCGCTTCCTTAATAATACTAAATAGACCAAGCTCGCCGGTTTGAGAGACGTGAGGTCCACCACAAAACTCTCGCGAAAGTACCGAGCCGTCCTTATTGTGTATCGTGTATACGGTGACACGATCGGAGTATTTTGTACCAAACTCGGCCAATGCGCCCAGTTTTTCCGCCTCAGCACGCGGCATCTCCTGACGTTCAACTTCAAGATTATCAGTGATAGCTTGGTTGACTATTGCCTCGACCATTTTTAATTGTTCGATCTCTACCTTATCGAGGTGCGAAAAATCAATTCGTAGTCGCTCCGCCGTGACATTTGAGCCGCGCTGAAAGACATGTGTCCCGAGCACTTGGCGCAAGGCCGCCAGCAAAAGGTGGTGTGCCGTATGATGCTTCACGGTTTGCGGCTCATGGTCGGCCAGTCCCCCACTAAAAACCCGGTCGAGTCCGGCCCGCGATGTCTCTTGATGAGCTTTAAAGCGTTCGTTGAAAGCGGTGATATCAACTTTAAAACCGTCTTTTTCGGCGAGCTCTTTCGTTAACTCAATCGGGAAGCCGTAAGTATCAAAGAGCTTAAAGAGAGTTTCGGTCGGCATTACCTTGTCGTCCGCGTGCATTTTCTTGACCTTTTCAAACTCGCGCATACCAACCTCTAAGGTGCGATTAAATTTATCTATCTCCTCACCAAGGACGATTTGAGTTAGTCCGTATTCTGCGGCTAAGCGATCATAATCGACGACGTAGTTCTGATAGATAACTTCAATAATCGGTAGCAATTGGGACTGATCTAAGCCAAGCGTTGTCGCATTAAGATAGAGTCGCCGAATCAAGCGGCGTAAAATATAGCCCTGCGCTTTATTGGCCGGTCGGACGCCATCGGCAATCAAGAAAATCGCCGCCTTCAAATGGTCGGCAACAATGCGCGCCGCCCGTTCGTCGTATTTCTCGATATTACTTTGGCTCTTGATGGCCATTATAATCGGTCGAAAGAGATCGGTCTCATAAATGTTACCCACCTTTTGTAGAACGATCGCCATGCGGTCGAGCCCGAGCCCCGTATCGACACCTTGATATTCGAGTGGCGTCAATTTTTTCTCCAAGCTCGAGTAGTATTGGTTAAAGACGACATTGCCAACCTCGACACCATCAATATAGATTTCCGTTGTCGGGCCACAAGGGCCTTCGTTTCCAGTTGGCCCCCAAAAATTATCAGCACCGGCGAACCTAATTTTAGCTGTCGCTAACCCGAGCTCCTGCCAGATGGCGGCTGATTCATCGTCGCGCACAATACCTCGTGTTTCATCGCCCTCATAGACGGTGACGTAAACCCGTTCCTGACTGACCTTTAGGATATCAAAATAAAATTCATAGGCGAGTTTGATGGCGACTCGCTTGAAGTAGGGTGTGCTTGAGTGCTCAGCCTCGGTCGTACCTGGCCGATAGCCAAAGGAAAAATAGCCAAGCATCTCAAAGAGCGTAAGGTGGGTTGCGTCACCGACCTCTTCAATATCGCTTGTCCGAAAAGAAGGCTGAATACTACACATCCTCGGCGAAGCGGCGAGTTTCGGCTCCGTATAGTAGCTCTTAAACTGCTGCATCCCGGCCGTCGTAAAAAGAACAGATGGATCAGCCTCGGGTACCAATGAAGACGGCGGCATATAAGTATGCCCCCGTTCCTTCATGAAATGAATAAATTGTCGGCGAATTTCGGAGCTAGTCATGGTGTGGATGTGGCGGCTTTATTGCCGATAAAGGCCCAAAGGAGGTTCCGGAGCTGTTGGGAAACTGGCTCAATTGCTGATTGCGTGCCAAGCAGAAAGTCGTGACGAATAATGTCTTGGTTGTAAACCGTTTCTGCGCCGATAATTCTTTCCGCATAAGAAGATGCGGTCGTCGCACTCGAGCGATACCAAGACCGACCATTGCCCGGTCCAGCGTTATAGCCAATGAGCGCTGCTTTAAGCGCCCGCGTGTTGTCCCAGACCGTATCGTCATTGTCGGTGATGCTGAGGAGGGTGCTGCGGAAATAACAACTACCGAGTTTGTAGCCGAGAGCGGGGTCTGTAAAAGTGGCGGCGTTCAAGCCACCGATCTGATACTCGTTAGCCGTTCCCAGACCTGTACCACGTAACACTTGCATGACGCCAACCGCACCGGCGCTAGAAATCGAAGCAGGGCGAAAAGTACTTTCCTTCCAGGCGATCGCGGCAATCAAGCCACGTCGATTCAGCGGTACTTTGCAAAAACGGGCCGCGTCATCGATAAACTGGTAATGACTGTCCGGAATCGGTGGGTAGGCGATGCTAGCAAAATTCTGTTGTCGGGTAATTAGCGCGCTGGCAAAGGCAATGACTGCAATAAAAAGAGCAAACTGAATTATCGCTCGAGTTTTAAAAACGCCACGCATAGCCTTATATCGCTCCTTGTTTAATCGATAGTAACAGACTAATCATTCAAGAACAAGCAAGTGTCGCTTCCCTTCAATATGAGCTTGACACTCACTCTCTTCTAGAATATACATATAGTATGTGTGCTTGAGTTATACAGGAATATATCTGAAACAAATACCATGAGTAAAATAAATTTCTTATCCTTATTTTTAGTTCTTTTCCTGCTATTATCGGGTAATACAGGCACTGTTTTTGCGCAGGGCATATCGAAAACAGAAATCTGCAACGGCATAGATGACAATGGGGATGGGCAAATAGATGAGGGTATCGATTGCGATCACTACCTGAGCTATCTTCTCAATAGATCGATCAATCCCATCAGTGTTGTCTTAAGTGATCAGTTTATTAGCCCTACGAACTTCAAGCTGGTTCTGATTGAAAGACTTTTGAACCCGGTTCGGAAAATTCATGCGGGCGTCACATTTAACCCTAAAAAACCGAATCTTCATTACTTG
>CAZNEF010000083.1:0-1798 GCA_964572235.1 uncultured Candidatus Saccharibacteria bacterium
GGCCGTTTCATGGCCTGTACTGGTTTTCCAGATTGCAAAAATACGAAGGCCATTGTCAAATCGACGGGCATCAATTGTCCAAAATGTATGACGGCCGAGCTGGCGGAACGAATGACGAAGCGCCGCCGAAAGTTTTGGGGCTGTGCTTCGTACCCGAGCTGTGATTTTGCGACTTGGGATGACCCGGCTAAAGTCAAACCGGTTGTTAAAGTCGAGTCAGGGACTAAGCCTAAAGTGATTAAAGCTAAAACTAAAGCGCCAAAGAAAAAGTGAGTGCTATGTCCCAGGCGATTCCCAAATCCATCCAAAAAGCGACCGATCAGCTCGCTCGTCTCCCCGGTGTCGGGCCGAAAACGGCGAGTCGGCTGGCTTTTTATCTGTTGAATCGACCGCCGGCCGAGCTCCAAATGCTTGGTCAGTCACTCTCGACACTACGCGACGGTCTTGTCACCTGTCAAACTTGCTATACCATTGCCGAAGTCAGCCCCTGCGCCATTTGCGCCGATGCGAAGCGCGACTTAACGATGGTGGCGGTTGTCGAGGAGCCGCTCGATACAGTGGCCATGGAAAAGGCGCACTTTACCGGTCGTTATCATGTTTTAGGCGGGGCGATCTCACCGATCCAAGGCATTGGTCCGAACGAACTGCATATGGAACCGCTTTGGCAACGGGTTCGCACCGACTTGACAATCAAGGAATTGATCTTAGCCACGAATCCGACCCTTGAAGGCGAAGCGACAGCTATGTATATTGACAGAGAAATCAGCAAATTAAATTTGCCGCGCAAGCTCAAGGTGACGCGCATTGCCCGCGGTCTACCAATTGGCGGTGATCTCGAGTATGCTGATGAGATGACAGTGACCCGGGCCCTTGAAGGTCGTAAGGAATATTAGGAGGCGTTGCCATGAGTGCGGCGAAACCGATTGGTCCATCAGTCATTGACGGTGAATGTGAGCGTTGCGGTATGCCCGGCATTGTGGGTATGACCTGTCCGGAATGTAGCGGCCATATTATTAATTTTATGGAAAATAAGCCGGCAGCCAAAAGCGAGGACAATGACCGCTACGCTAAAGAAGAACTACTGGCCGTACCCCTAAACGATGAGGCCGATGAAACTCTATAACAGCCTAAATCGAAAAATTGAAATATTTACACCGCTCGTCGAAAATCGTGTCGGTTTGTATGCCTGTGGGCCGACTGTTTACGGCCGGGCCCATATTGGCAACTTGCGAACGACTTTGCTAGCCCATTTTTTAGTGCGAACGCTACGTTTCCTTGGCTTTACAGTGATTGGGGTCATGAATATTACGGATATCGATGACAAAATTATAGCTCGCGCCGACGAAGAAGGCGTCGCTTTTACCGATCTGGCTGAGCGTTACGAGACGCTCTTTTTTGAGGATTTAGAAAAATTAAATATCCAACTGATGGATGTTTACCCGCGAGCGACTGAGCATTTTCCGGAAATGCGCACTCTTCTCAATACATTGGTCGAGAAGGGCTATGGCTACGCCAAGAGCGGTGCCGTTTATTTCGATATCTCGAAATTTAAAGCTTATGGTCGCCTCAGTCAACTCGATAAACGTCAGATTAAACCGGGTGCTCGCGTAGAAGCCGATGAGTACACAAAGGAAAGCCCGAATGACTTCGCCCTTTGGAAGGCCGACGGTCCGGGTCGACCGGGTTGGCACCTTGAGTGCTCAGCGATGAGTATGAAATATCTCGGTCCAACGCTTGATATCCATGTTGGCGGCGTCGACTTACTCTTTCCCCATCATGAAAATGAGATTGCCCAATC
>CAZNEF010000084.1:0-1659 GCA_964572235.1 uncultured Candidatus Saccharibacteria bacterium
CCATCTTCCTCACCTTTTTCTATCTCACACTTTCCCTCTTCTTCTTTCGAGAGGCGGTTTGGCCGCATCTGATTCTCTATGGCGTTGGATCGTATTTATTTATTGTTGGCGGTGGCCATATTGGTCTCGATGCTTGGCTAAGTCGGCTCACTAACCGGCTGTTCCAACCGAAAAAGAGATGAGTT
The DNA here is from genome assembly GCA_964572235.1 of uncultured Candidatus Saccharibacteria bacterium. Classification (GTDB taxonomy): domain Bacteria; phylum Patescibacteriota; class UBA1384; order CAYGGE01; family CAYGGE01; genus CAZNEF01. Next base: position 186 of record CAZNEF010000084.1, read on the forward strand.
CAATATGAACCACCTAAAAGCGACGTTGCAGTCGTATATTGACGGTGAAGTTCTTGATGACGTCGAAACGCTTGATCGTTGTAGTCGCGATGCTAGCCTTTTTGAGGTCCAGCCTAAAGTCGTCGTTCAACCAGCCAATGTTGACGATATCAAAAAACTGGTTGATTTTATCAATCACAACCGAGGTAAGGGTCTGTCGTTGACGGCCCGATCGGGCGGTACCGATATGACCGGCGGCCCCCTAAATAATTCAATTATTCTCGATATGAAGGCCCACTTTAACCGCATTGTCACCGTGGCCGATGGCTACGCGGTTACCGAGCCTGGTGTCTACTATCGTGACTTTGAGAAGGCGACTTTAAAAACCCATCAGCTTATGCCGTCCTACCCGGCCTCCCGAGAGATTTGTACTGTTGGTGGCATGGTCGCCAACAACTCCGGTGGCGAAAAGACCTTGGCCTATGGCAAAACCGAGGCCTATGTCGAGGGGCTACGTATGGTTTGGGCCGACGGTCATGAGTATAGCATCAAAAAATTAAAACATAATGAATTATTGACGAAAATGGCGCTGCCGACTTTCGAAGGTCGGATATATAAAAAAATCTATAAGCTGATCGAGAATAATTACGCGGCGATTAAGACGGCCAAGCCCAATGTTACCAAAAACTCGGCTGGCTATTACCTGTGGAACGTTTGGGATCGGGAAACGGGTATTTTTGATCTGCCGAAACTCCTCGTTGGTTCTCAGGGGACGCTCGGCATCGTTACACAAATCAAATTTCGTCTAATTCGACCAAAAAAGCATTCACAGATGTTAGTCATTTTCTTACGCGATCTCGCACCCCTGACCGAGATTATTTACCGGGTGCTCAAATTTAAACCGGAAAGTTTTGAGTCCTACGATGACCATACGCTTCGGCTTGTCTTTCGCTTTTTCCCCGAGCTGGCCGCGCGGATGCATCATATCAATCTCTTCCGCCTCTTCCTGCAATTTTTGCCGGAAATGCGCATGGTTCTTTCTGGAGGGCTGCCCAAGCTTGTGCTTTTAGCTGAGTTTACCGGCGATAGCCTGGCTAAGATCCACGAGACGGTCGGGGAGGCGCAGGCGGCCCTGGCCGATCTCCACGTCCGCACCTATGTGACGAGGCGTAAACAAGATGAGGAAAAATACTGGCTCGTGCGGCGGGAAAGTTTTAATCTCCTACGCCATCATGTGCGAGGTAAGCACACAGCGCCCTTTATCGACGATATCGTGGTGACGCCGGCCCAACTGCCGCAATTTTTGCCCGAATTGAACGCCATTATGGCGCAGTACAAACTGATCTACACGATCGCCGGTCATGTCGGCGATGCCAATTTTCATATTATCCCGCTTATGGATCTCAAAGATCCATTAACAAAGCAGATTATCCCCGAGCTCTCGAAAAAGGTTTACCAACTCGTTTTTAAGTACCACGGTTCGATTACCGGTGAA
>CAZNEF010000085.1:0-3815 GCA_964572235.1 uncultured Candidatus Saccharibacteria bacterium
CGAGAAGGGTAAGCTTGGCGACAAAATCACGAGCGGTGCTCTCGTCACGAGCTTCGACGATCGGAAGGATTTAGTGAACGGTACAACCTACTACTACACTCTTAAAGCTGTTGATAAATCAGCCAACGAATCGAACAACAGCGACCAACTCTCGGCCAAGTCGCTATCAACTACGAGCTCGATCCTACCGAAAACAGGTATGGCAAGAATGAGTTTTGTGGCCAGTCTTGAGCAGTTCATTGCCTGGCTGTTCAATGTCCAGCCGTAAACGCAATTTCGGCGTTGGATTAACACTTATTGGACTAGTTGTTTTTATTGGTCTTGTCTTGTCGCCACGTCAGGCTCACCCTAAAACGCCACTCGTCAGGAGACAGCCAGCCGCCATTGATAAACTTTACCGGCTGACAGTCCCCAAGCTAGGGATAACGGCACCAGTTATATTAAATGTTTCCGGTGCTGATGAAAAACTCTACTTTCAATCACTGGAGCATGGCGTGGCCCATTACGCGGGCACAAATTTACCCGGAGAGGTCGGCAATAGCGTCATTTTCGGTCATTCCTCATATTATAAAAACAAGCCCGGTGACTACAAGGAAATATTTAAAACGCTTGATCGACTAACGCAGGGTGATTCAATAGTGATTAGTTATGGTCGTAAAACTTGGCACTACAAAGTGAGCGACTCTAAAGTCGTCGCCCCAGACGATCTTTCCGTGATTGAGCGAACCGATTCGAAGACTCTCACGCTCATTACTTGTTGGCCTCCCGGGACAATCGAGAAACGGTACGTCGTGCGAGCCGTTTTGCCATGAGTCACTGAACGGTGGCTGTAAAGGTAACACGTCCAACCGCGCCGACCGCAAGGTTACCAATATTCCAGGTGATCGTGCTACCGCTAATCGTGGCGTTGGGCGGTGTGCCGTTTAGGGTCAGCCCAGTTGGGACAACGTCCTGGACTTGGGCATTGATCGCTGGTTGGGTACCATTATTTTGATAGTCAATCGCGTAGGTCAGAACATCGCCAGCAATGGCCGTCGACTTGTCGACCGATTTCGTCAGAATAATATTAGCGACATTTTGCGGTGTAATCGAAACGCTTACCGCCGCTGTACTGCCGCTGTTAAAGTTGAAAGAGAGAACACCGCTCGTCGATGATTTAATCGTTTGGCTATAGAGGTTCTGGCCACCCTGTGTGGCCGTAATGACGTAGGGCAGATCCTGGGCCAAATCGGAAATAAATTGTTCCTGCGTGCCAGCCACCGTCGGGCTATAGCTATAATTGACATTGCCAGCCACAGTCGTGGTCGTTGTCGCGAAGATCGAAACCCAACTTGTCGTACCCGAGGTGACCAGCGCGCCCTCAACGCCGTTACTGGCGGGAATATAGATCGCCTTAGCCAGGTTAAGCGCGGCACTATCGGTGATTTCGAAGACATGCAGGAAGGTATCATTCAGTTGGCCGGAGACCGTAAACTGATAGTTTGACGAGGTCAGGGTATTACTAACCGGCGTAATGACGGCGGCACTTGGATCGGCCGGCACCAGCGAAGTCATGGTTAGCTTGCTTGTACCGGTCAGCGTCGTCAAGACATTACCAACAATAGTTGGTAGGTTACGAAAGTTGATATTAAAGATTTTTTTCGTCGTCGCTGTCTTGACTTGCGCTTGATCGTGCACGATCATAAGATTGGGCTTAATGTTGACGACTGAACGAAGCGCTTTTGTAACCTCATTCGCACCACTTGACGCTCGATAAGCGTCACCGTAATCGGCTTGAGCATAGACGTACTTTGGATTATCCTCAAATTTGCTAATCTTCGTATTCACGCCCCAAACACCCTGACTCGGCGAATAAATGATCAGCTTTTTTTGATCATCGAAGAGAACGGTATTCTGAAGGACTGTACTGAGAATGCCATAGTCGGCAGCGTTGACAGCGAGCTGGTCTTTGCCACGCTGGAGCATAAGATGACCAGCACCACGACGCGTATGATCATCAAGTATCCGGTTCGCGGAAAGCGACCACCAAATGGCATTTGGATCGGTGAAGCTTGAACGGACAAGGACAGGCCCGGTCTGTTTGGCAAAGTAGGCGGTCGGAAAATCAACCTTATAATCTTTAGTGACACCAACAATATTCTTCGTTCCTAAATCAATAAGCCACTGCCTGGCGTAAGGAGCCATAGCATGATTAGGTAGATACTTTATAAAAGCCGTGGCGATACCAGTGAGTGGTGTGGCCGGAAGGTCGGACCAATCGTCAAGATCGTAAAAGGTCTGCCGGTCCGGTTTGGTCTGATGAATGAGCGTCGGGATGAGGTTATCAATATAACTAGTACCAATGAAGAGATCCTCACCGGTAATGCGCTTCCAAACATCGCCGAGACCAAGAAGGTCTGAGGCCACACCCTGGGCATATTGGCCATCAAGGGTTGTGCCTCCCTGACGAGTTTGATTGAACGATGCAAACGTAGCGTGGATCAGGTTAGCGGCGAGTGTCTGGAGACGTCCTGCCTGCGGATTATCGCCCTCAGTCGCATAGGCCGTATAAAGAGTGCCGGTCAAATAACCACGGATGTAGTAGTTATTGGCTGTGCAGGACTTACAGTAACCATAGAGCGTATACCAGTCGACCTCTTGATTCAAAATACCATAGGCCTCTTGTTTAAGCGCAGTAGTGAAGCCAACATAGTCGTGCATGAGATCGTAGGCATAGGCAAGGCCAACATTCATAGTGCGCATTGGGTAGCCAGGGCCGTCGGGCTGGACTGAACTGAGGCCACCCATACCATTGCCTGTTTGATCGTACGTTGTTGAGATATAGCTTGCCCAAATCGATGACGAGGGCGGTGGCGCGACTGTAAATGTCACATTATTGCCGCTGCGGACATACGAAGATGTGGCAATGAGTGTCTGCGGACCACTGGCAATCGTCACATAATAATTTGCTCCTAAGACCGGGTGATTATTCGTCAACCATTGAAGGACATAGTTACTACCTTTACTGTCCCTCCAAACTTGGTTATAATCACTTGGCGCGTAATCAGCTCCACCAGTCGGCGTATTGCTAATTTGCAGGATTTTATCGTAGTTGGTCATCGGAAAGCTTGGGCCATTATAGACAACGCTGACAACACTCGTCGCCACTGAGCTGATTTTGGGTGTAAAATTAGCTATCGGTGCTCGTGAAAAGGTAAATGTTTTTGTCGTGCCGTCAGTCTGGCCAATCGGTTCCGAGTCCCATGCCGTACCGTAGTAATGGTCTCGCATCATGAGCTTAATCAAACCAACCGCTTTTTGGGCGTAAAGATCGGCCTGAGCCGGGGTACGATTTTTCTCGACCGTGTAGCACTCGCTGTAATTCTCAACGTCATCACGCCAGCCCCAACCAGCATAGCTGGGACTAGAGATGGTTTTTAAATTCGTATCGCAGAATTGTTTAAGCGTTAACCAAGCAGGGCTACCCGATTGATAGTCAGTAATAACCTGTGGTGAAATGAGACGCGGGTGAACTACCTGGGCTTGAGCCGGATAGCTATTGATGACTTGTAATACAAGGACTAGTAAAAATATGGCGAGACAAAGTCGATAAAAAGGGAGCGTATACTTTGAACTGATCATAGTTTATATGATAGTATGGACACACAGAAAGTGCAAATCGCTCGAAGCCTGTACCATGAACTTATGAACCCATTGCATATCTCTATTAGATTCGAAACAGGAGAAGATTGAGGCGAAATACGTTGACGAATTGTTTTTTATTTGTAGCCATCATCTCTCCTGTTGCAGTTACCAATGAGATATGCAATGGGTTC
>CAZNEF010000086.1:0-1713 GCA_964572235.1 uncultured Candidatus Saccharibacteria bacterium
GACATCGCCAAAAAATTCCTGAGGTGTGACAACTTCAACTTTCATAATCGGTTCCATAAGCACGGCGTCGGCCCGCTTCGCTCCTGACTGCACCGCCATTGAACCGGCAATATGAAAGGCCATTTCTGACGAGTCGACGTCGTGAAATGTCCCATCGTGGAGGATGACACGAACGTCAACCATCGGATAACCAGCCACAATGCCCCGCAGAAGAGCCTCGCGAATCCCTTCTTCCGTCGGCTTAATAAACTCTTTGGGAATGGCGCCACCCACGATTTTATTGACAAACTCGAAGCCCAGACCTGGCTCCGTTGGCTCGACATCGATAACGACATGGCCATACTGGCCCCGACCACCAGTTTGACGGATATATTTACCTTCAACGTTTTTCGCTGAGCCTTTTATCGTTTCGCGGTAGGCGACTTGTGGCCGGCCAACATTGGCCTCAACATTGAATTCACGCTTCATGCGATCAACCACAATTTCGAGATGCAGTTCTCCCATACCTTTAATAATCGTCTGACCAGTCTCGGGATCGGTAGCCACACGTAGGGTTGGGTCTTCAGAGGCCAGCCGGCTTAAGGCCATACCCATCCTCTCCTGATCAACCTTGGTTTTTGGTTCGATCGCCATATCGATAACTGGATCGGGCGCGTAAATCGTTTCGAGAAGAATTGGATGCGCCTCGTCAGCTAGCGTATCGCCGGTCGTTGTATTTTTCAGTCCGACGGCGGCGGCAATTTCACCGGCAAAAACTTCGGTCACATCCTCGCGAGAGTTAGCGTGGAGACGGACGATGCGGCCGAGACGCTCGCGCTCATTTTTGGTAAAGTTTTTGACATAAGAGCCAGCTGTCACCATCCCGGCATAGACCCGGAAAAAGGTTAGTGAGCCGACAAAGGGGTCACTAGCGACTTTAAAGGCAAGGGCTGTAAACGGCTCGCTGTCAGAAGCCCGCCGACTGATCGCTTCACCGGTTTTAGGGTCTTTACCGACGACTGGTTTAATGTCGTGAGGACTCGGTAAATACTCGACGACCGCGTCGAGAAGCGGCTGGACACCCTTATTTTTCAAGGCTGACCCAGCGAAAACGGGCACGAATTCAAGAGCCAGGACGGCTTTACGAATTGCTGCTTTGAGTTCTTCGACGGATGGCTCATGGCCAGCAAAAAATTTCTCAAGGAGAGCTTCATCGGTTTCAACGATCTTCTCGACGAGCTTCGCCCGCCATTCTTCAGCCTGTTCGCTATATGGGGCGGGAATATCGTTAATTTCGATATGCGCCCCGAGTTTATCGGTCCAAGTAAAGGCTTTGCGAGTTAATAGATCAATCACACCGCTCATATCGGCCTCATGGCCAATCGGGATTTGCATCGGTATCGCGTGGGCACCAAGACGATCGAGGATGGATTGATAGGCTTTGAAAAAGTCAGCGCCGATGCGATCCAACTTATTAATGAAGCACATGCGCGGCACGCCGTATTTATCGGCCTGTCGCCAAACCGTCTCTGACTGTGGCTCGACGCCGGCGACACCATCAAAAACCACAATCGCTCCGTCTAAAACGCGTAAAGAACGTTGAACCTCAACCGTAAAGTCAATATGGCCCGGCGTATCGATAATATTGATTCGATGTTGCGGAATGGCGTCGGGGAGCATTGAACTTTTTTCCTTATCGGAAAGAGAGCGCTCTTTGGGCGGCCAGAAGGCCGT
>CAZNEF010000087.1:0-4345 GCA_964572235.1 uncultured Candidatus Saccharibacteria bacterium
GCCATAGCGCAAAACCGTCCAAAATGAATCGATTGGCAAGTCGAGATAAATTGTTTCTTTGACCGATTCGAGCGTCGCATTTTCGGCGGCCGAAACGGTACTAAAGTGAATGAGGATGACGCCGACTTTCTGGGCCTTCAAACTTTTAAGCCGTCTGGCCATGGCCAAACCGGCCTCAGCAAACGGTTGCTGAAGGACTAGGGATAGCTCATCTGAAGTTAACGTACCAAAGAGGCCAGGACTGCCGAGGAGAATAAGGTCGTTGGCCGAAACTTCGCCTGTAATCAAGTTGACGAAGACTTGGTTGGATTCGCCGGCCTGACTACCGGGCTCGGTAATCAAATTTAAGTTCCCGTCGCGCAGAAAATAGGCCTCGGCCTCGCCGGTATAGGCAATGTGAAATTCGTCACCGACGGCTAGACCGATCAGGGCATGGATACTGTCGGCCAAGCTTGACTCGCCATCACGACCGAGTTGACTAATTAAGCGATTGGCTTTAGCGATGGCCCGCTCGAAGTTCTCCAAGGGGATATTTTCCTCTTGCCGATAGTATTCGCGACTGACGACATTAATAATAGAGGTGCCGAGCGAGCTGGCATGGCTCCAGGGGAGGTTGATTTGGAGGACAAAATAAAGTTTACCGAGGTTGGCGTCGGCGACGTTTGGCGGCGAGACGACTTTTGAGGTCAAAAATATATCAGGGATTTTACCTGAATGCGTTAAACGGACATGCTTTGCCACAAACGGCATGTCTTCCCTCCGATTCTGTATCTATTGTAACAGAATTGGCTCGGTTCGTCTAAAACCTGCCCTTCTAATGTTGCCTCAGCCGCCAATTCGAGCGCCCACCGGTTTTATAGGCGATAGCGATTAAGAGGCAGGTTACGCCGAGTAGGCGGAGGATGAAAAAGAGGAAGTCTTGCGGTGTTGGTGCGATGTGGCTAGTCTCGGCGAGACTGGAGCGCACAAAAAAATGGGCATCTAAACTAATAATAGCGACGTAGGCCAAGGAAACGAACCAACCCTGCCAACTTATGGGTGTCCAGCCGAGGCCATAGGTTTTGGCTTTAAACCACTGTGTTTTGCCGATCATGCCTAGTATCTTTCTTTTATCTGATGGTAACCAGCTGCTAATCTAAGTTCTGATCTTTTATGTCTTCTTGTGTCATCAACTACCGCTTGGTCGGGGCGGCGGGGCTCGAACCCACGACCTCCGGACCCCCAGCCCGGCGCGCTACCAACTGCGCCACGCCCCGAAAATTCTGGCTGTTTAGCTGTTTCACTGCCTAGTAATAGAAGACCAAACTGTTAACTCACTAAACAACCAAATCGCTCTCGACGGTAAAGATGCCGTTGGTCTCAATGGTTGCAGGACCGCCGAGCCAAACGAAATCGTGAGGCTCAAACTCCGGTGAGATGCCGGAACGAGAAAACCAGTCTCTCAGTCAAATATTGCATCAACCAAGGACCAGCGATGGCGGACCAATGGGCGCCCGCAGGTGAGCTCCACGGAGCTCACGGATATAAGGCCAGAGTTTGCTTACGCAAACTGCCCGGTGCAAAATGGTGAAAGCCCAACGACAAATCAGCGCCGAGAGCAACTGTACTATACCATAAAATATGGTTTAAAAGAAGCCTGGGAGGGAGCCTTGAGTCAAGATTCTATAAAGGGCCTCGGCTGGCATAAATACGATACGACCTAGAATCGAATAGCCGCCGATAGAGAGGAAGACCAAGCCTAGAAGTATATAAAAGCCGTAACGTTCATAGTGAAAATAGGCCTCATCGCTCAAAAAAAGATGAACAATCTTCGAGCCGTCGAGCGGCGGAATCGGTATCAAATTAAATAACATGAGTAGGAGATTGAAACTGATAATGGTAGCCGTCAAGATACCGGCTAATGAGTTTGGGTCGGGACGGAAGAGGGCATTGAGACCAGCGAAGATGAGGGCAAGTAAAAGGTTTGAAAGCGGACCGGCGAGGGCGACTTTAAGATTGTCGAGTCGCGGATTGGTGAAATTATTCGGGTTAACCGGTACCGGTTTGCCCCAGCCAAAGCCAATAATCAAGATCGCGGTCGTGCCTATCGGGTCGAGGTGGGCAAGTGGATTAAGGGTCAGCCGACCCATGGTCTCAGCGGTGTCGTCGCCGAGCCATTTGGCAACGAGTGCGTGGGCCGCTTCGTGCCAACTTAAGGCGAAAACCAGGGCGATAGCCGTCACGGCAAAGGCTACGGGGTTGGAGAATAACTCAGCGAGTAACATACTTGCCTCCTAGACGGATGTCTGTTACAATTATACCAGTAAAAGGATAGATTATGCCAATACCGACTCTTACCCTGAAAGATATTTGCGCCATTTGCGCCAAAACGCCTCAAATGGGCATGAATCGGCCGCATTCACAGCACACGACGAAAAAGGTCATTCGACCGAATCTCAATCGTTGGGCGGGGCTTTCGATTTGCGCGCGGTGTCGCAAGGCGATGTCCAAACCAGAGCGGGTGCGTAAAGTTAATGTGCCGCTTGAGCACGCCGCCTCTCCGGAAATGCGAGTTTCTTAACAGGCTCTAAGAGCGATTCGTTAATTCTTCATATTCTAGCTCCGAATAGTGTTTTGCTATCGGTTCGTTATAGACATACAAAAAAATCCGCCCTTGCGAGCGGATTTTTTCTTAAACGAGTCAGCTTAGGCCATCGTTGTGTCTTTAGACGCATCGTTGGCGGCGCTGTCATCACCGTTGTCAGTGACTTCAGTTATACTGGAGTCTGACATCGTTGAATCGTCTGAGTGATCGTGAGCCGGCGCTGAAGTCGTTGGGGCTTCGTCGCTGACAATACCACGCTCGGCGTCTCGCTTCTTGCGGAAGCAGTCGGCGCACAAGACGTTGCTTGGGTCGCGCGGCGCGAACGGCACTTCACCCTTTGAGCCACAGTTGGCGCAAGTGATTTCGTGCATTTCGCGTGGGGCGCGGGGGCCCATCTGACCACCCTGTTTGGCCTGTTTGTTCTTTTGGCGGCATTCAGGACAGCGCACCGGAGCGGAGAAGCCTTTGGAGGCGTAAAACTCTTGCTCAGAAGCGGTCCAGACGAATGACTTGCCACAGTCTTTACAGGTCAGGGTTTGATCTTGATACATGTATTTCCTTTAGTGACCTCGAAGGAGAAAATTCCTAGGGGTACTAGGTAAGGGACTCGACACACCCTACGGATTTTTTCCTACGGGGTACCCTTTGGTATTCTTAATACCACTGCCAGTGTAGCAGAACAGGAGTGAATTGTCAATATGTCGTACCTTAATCCCAACCCTGTTATACTAAGGCTATGTTTAAGGAGCGGGCGACAGTTTTATTAATTGGGCTTGGGGTTAGTCTGGTGAGCCTATTTTGGCCGGCTTTCGTTTCGGCCCATGAGGTTTATGTGCTTTCGCGCTCGACCTACCTACAGAGTTTACGCTCGCCCTATATCAACATTTGGGAGAGTCTACGTTCGGCCGACAATTTAGAATTGGTACTCATGGTGATCCTTGTGATCTTGGTGACCTTGGTGACGGCAGTTTTATTTTCGGCGAGTTCACGTGGCACGAAGCTTGATGTCGGGCTACGTCGCTGTCATGAAGTTGCTCGCTTGATGATGCGCATCACTCTAGGCGTTGCTTTATTAATTGGGGCTCGCCATGCCACGATCTTTGGCCCAGAGCTGGCGATCGGGCACCTCGCGTCGGCCAATCTTATTCAGTACTCGCTTTATGGCCTGGCTATTCTAATGCTTCTTGGTTGGATGACCGAGTTAACCGCGGTTGCCCTAATGGTGATTTACGGCTTGACCTTTGCCGCCTACGGTCTCACGAGCTTGACCTATATGAACTATCTCGGTGTACTGATCGCCCTCTTTTGTTTCGGTGCCGGCCGTTACGCGATCGATGGTCGTCCCAACCAGTCACATCTGGACCTTGAAGCCCTGATAGTGCGCGTTTTTTTCGGTTTAGCTTTTGTCTTCACGGCGATCTCGATTAAACTGCTCCATCCGGCGGCACTCCTTGAAGTTATTACACAGTACAATCTCACTCAGTTCCACTGGCTTTTCCCGAGTGATCCGTTATTGATCGTGCTCGGCGCGGCACTGGTTGAGCTCTGTCTTGGCCTTATGATCATTTTTGGATTCCAAACACGTTTGGCCATTCTTTTCGCCTTTTTCTATCTCACGCTTTCCCTCCTTTTCTTTAGAGAGGCGGTTTGGCCGCATCTGATTCTCTATGGTGTTGGATTGTATTTGTTTATTGTTGGCGGTGGCCATATCGGACTCGATGCTTGGCTAAGTCGCCTCATGAACCGGCTGTTCCAACCGAA
>CAZNEF010000088.1:0-2150 GCA_964572235.1 uncultured Candidatus Saccharibacteria bacterium
ACGGTAACTGATTTAAGTCCAGCAATGCTAGAGATTGCCAGGAGACGAGCAGAGGACGTAAAAATAAAAGCTGAATCTGTTGTTATGGACGCTGAGCATTCTTAGTCTGGTGGAGCTGAGGGGAGTCGAACCCCTGTCCGAATAGTGAATAGGAAAAGCACTACGAGCGTAGCCGACTTTAATAACTTGATCGTTATCTCAAAGCAGGCCAAATGATAACGCGCGCATCGGCAGAAGCTTAGCTATGGCCAGCCGACCGTCCATAGTGGCAATCTCCTTTATTACGCCAGGCTCTGACTGGGAGATACATTCAGACTGACGGCCATCGAATTTAAGCGACGGCAAAGGCCGGCATCGCGAAGAGGCTGTTAAAAGCCGTCGCGACGCGGTCACGTAAGTTAGCACTTACAAGTTTGATCGATGACGATGATCAATCGACTCGCTCTTTTCTTCTTCAGGGTCTACCCGTCGAAGCCAAATACAGCCCCAAATTGTTAACTTACAACGCCATGATTATAGGCTTATTTGACACGGCTGTCAACATTATCAGGCCGATTGTCCGCGCAATTTAATCATCTTTTAATCTTTACCGTGTACAATAGGTCCATGCAATATGCCGATATCGCCCTGGCCGTCAAAACGGCGACGCGCCAGGAAACATTTACCTATCGCATCCCACCGGCTCTGCTGGCCGAAATTAAAATCGGTCAAAGAGTGACTGTCCCTTTTGGCCGACGTCAGCTTATTGGCACAATTTTGCGCTTGCGCCCAACACCGCCAAAAATCAAGGGCTCACTCAAAGAGATCAGTAGCCTTGTTGAGCCGCTCGCATTTTTCGACTCGAGCACCCTTGCATTAGCCTGGCAGGTGGCCAAACATTACGGTGCGACCATTGGTCAGGTTCTCGAAAGTGCCTGTCCAAAGCCGGCCAAGCGTACGGCCAAAAAACTCGATATTACCCTTGCCCAAGAGGTAAAAAGCAGCACACACGGTAAAACCTATGGTCTTTATCAGCCGATTTGCGAACGCTTTGCCGTGTATGTGAAAATGATCAAGAAAGCGACTATCCAAGGTGGCCGTGTCCTAGTCCTTCAACCGACGGAGGTATTAGCCGAGGCTTTTGCCGACCGATTGGCAAAAATTGGTATGCTTAACCTTATCATCCCGCCAAGCAGCCAGCTCGTCGAGGCTTACAGCGCCTGGGTGGCCTGTCGGAGCGGTCAGGCAACAATTATCATCGGCACACGCAAAGCGATCTTTGTACCGCTGCCGACGTTACGGCTCATCATCATTGACGCACCAAGCCAATATGGCTACAAGGAAGAACAATTCCCATATTATCATGCCGTCACGGTCGCCAAGTTCAAAGCCCAACTCACTGGAAGCAACCTCGTTTTAGGCGACGTGGCCCCCCGACTCGAGGACTACGGCATCCCGACAATCGCTACAACGGGTGCCGTTAATCAAGTCACCGTTGTCGATACGACAACGCATCGTGGTCTTATCTCCGATGTTTTACTTCACCATATTAAAGAGACGCTCAAGAACAATGGCCAGGTTGCGCTTTTCTATAACCGCATCGGCCATGGTCGGTTTTATCGCTGTCTTGAGTGCGAAAGTGCTTCGTACTGCCCACGTTGCGACAATCTCCTGGCCGTTTTCGAAAAAGAAACGCAAACCGAACTCCGTTGCCCGCACTGTAGTTTTGCGACGCCACCACCGAACCGTTGTCCCGTTTGCCAGAGCTATAAACTCGGTAGCGTTGGTTTAGGCGTCGAATCGTTGGCCAAAATTATGGCCACTCACTTTCCGGCGGCCGTTATTGCGACACTCGGCGGTAAGCTAACAGCATTGCCAGAACAGTACGATATTGTTGTCGCCACGGCCCAAATCTTTTTCCAGCCACTCACTAAGCCATTTGCCCTTATCGCCGCCCTTCAGGTCGATCAGCTATTACATGGTAAGGCCTGGAATACTAACGAAACCGCCTACCTGACATTGCAGTACCTACTTGAACGGACCAAGCGGCTACTTATTCATACCGTTGATCCCGACCACCCAGTTATTCGAGCGGTCAGTCAGACGCAACCCAAGGCTTTTTATGCGGCGGAATTAGCGCAGCGTCAGGCCAATCGCTACCCGCCAACCGC
>CAZNEF010000089.1:0-1688 GCA_964572235.1 uncultured Candidatus Saccharibacteria bacterium
GTTAAGCTCAAGTACCTCGAAGCTTTGGAAGAAGATCGTTACGATCTTCTTCCATCCGAGGTCTATAGCCTCGGATTTCTGCGCTGTTACGGTGAGGCCCTTGGCCTCAATACAGCGCGTCTTCTCGATCAATATCGACTCGAACGTCAGGTTTTAAAATCGGCAAAGAACCAGCCAGCTCAGGTGTTGGCACCGGCGCGTCGAATGAGTGGCCCACGACTCGTTTTGACGCCGAAATTACTTTTTACGATCGGTTCGCTTGCCCTGGTGATCGCTCTTCTTCTCTATATCGGGCTCGGCGTGCGTAGTTTTTTGGCACCGCCAGTGCTTCTTGTCAAGGAGCCAAAATCGAATAGTCGGGTCACTAATGCGAGCGTCAAGGCGAGCGGGATAACCGATACCGCGGCCGCCCTGACCATCAATAGTGAGCTCGTTACCCTTGACCCGGCTGGTCAATTTACCTATGATGTCGCGCTTGTGCCCGGTCTCAATGTCATTGAGTTTACGGCCACCAACCGTCTCGGTAAACAGACCCGTGAAACACGGACGATTTTAGCCGATTACCAGGTGGTTCTGCCAAGTCCCAGTTCTTCACCGAGCCCCTCGATAGGTCCAACTAGCAGTATAGCGCCGAGTCCATCGGTTTCACCATAAGGAGTAATTATGGATAATGGCAAACTACAAGCATTAGAAGCCGCTTTGGGTCAGATTGAAAAACAGTTTGGTAAGGGTTCGATTATGCGCATGGGCGAATCGCGAATTCTGGCTGTCGAAGTTATCCCGACTGGTTCGCTGGCCCTTGATCTCGCCCTAGGCGCGGGCGGTGTACCGCGCGGCCGAGTCGTTGAGATTTACGGCCCGGAATCGTCGGGGAAAACCACGCTGGCCATTCATATTATGCGTGAGGCCCAAAAGCTTGGCGGTATGGCAGCGATTATCGATGCCGAACATGCTTTCGATCCGGAGTATGGGCGCAAAATCGGGCTCAATATCGATGAGCTGCTCCTTTCTCAGCCGGATACCGGCGAGCAGGCGCTTGAGATTTGCGAGACGTTGGTCCGCAGTAACGCGGTGGATGTAATCGTGATCGACTCCGTCGCGGCTCTCGTTCCTCGTGCGGAAATTGAGGGGGAAATGGGTGATGCCATGGTCGGCGTTCAAGCCCGCCTGATGAGCCAAGCTCTACGTAAACTAACCGGCGCGATTAGTAAGAGTAAAACAGTGGTCATCTTTATCAATCAAATCCGTATTAAAATTGGCATCATGTTTGGCAACCCGGAAACGACTTCCGGCGGTCAGGCGCTCAAATTTTACGCCTCAGTGCGTATGGATATTCGACGTAAAGAACAGATTAAAGTTGGCGAGGATACGATTGGTATTCATGTTAGCGTCAAGGTTGTTAAGAATAAAATAGCCCCACCGTTTAAAACGGCGGAGTTTGACTTAATGTACGATAGTGGCATCTCTTATGAAGGCGATCTTCTCGAGTTGGGCGTGAAGTACAATATCGTAAACAAGTCCGGCGCTTGGTATCAATACCATGATGAAAAGGTTGGTCAGGGGAAAGAAGCGGCCCGACAGTATTTGAAAGATCACCCCGAGACCTCAAAAAAGATTGCCGAGGCGATCCGTCTCGCCGCGATGCCGTCCAAAGTCGAGGCCCCAACCTCGAAGTTGCCAGTGCCGGC
>CAZNEF010000090.1:0-1726 GCA_964572235.1 uncultured Candidatus Saccharibacteria bacterium
CCTCGAGGCCTAAATTTTTAAGCGCGGCGATTGCCTTTTTGGAGCTTGGTTTTATGGTGTCAGCAACCGCAACTACTCCTGCCAATGTATTGTCTACCGCTATAATACTTAGTGTTTTGCCCTGCATCGCCAGAGCGTCAATCTGACCATGTTGGCTCCCCGTAGTAATGCCGTTGTCGGTGAGTAGTTTCTCTTTGCCGGACAAAACCTGTTTGCCGTTGATCATGGCCTTAAGACCAAAGCCAGGAATAGATTCAAAGTTTGAAATTTTCTCTATGCTCAAATTTCGACTTCTCGCCTCATCAACGATTGCTTTTGAAATCGGATGATTGGAAGCCGAGCCAATGGCCGCCTGTAGCTCTAAGACTTGATCGGGACTGAAGCCGTTGAACCCAATCACGTCGGTTACTTTCGGCTTGCCCTCGGTGAGCGTTCCGGTCTTATCAAGGACGATAGCCGTGAGGCGTGAAGTATTCTCAAGCGTCGCCGCATCTTTGATGAGGATGTTGTGCTTTGCGCCGAGTCCCGTACCAACGGCCACTGCAGTTGGGGTTGCCAAGCCTAATGCGTCCGGACAGGCAATGACGACCGTCGAAACAGCAAATGTGAGTGCAGTGAGAAGACCTGCGCCAGCTACAAAGTACCAGCCCAAAAATGCGGCGAGACCGGAGCCAATAGCAACGAGGACAAGCCATCCTGCCGCTTTGTCGGCAATGCGCTGGCCAGGGGCTTTAGAGTTCTGTGCCGTTTCCACCATCTTGATAATCTGCGCCAACACCGTTTCTGAACCGACCTGTGTCGCTTTTAGTTTGACCATGCCGGTCAAGTTTACTGATCCGCCAACTACTTTTGCGCCTATGGTTTTGGTAACCGGAATGGACTCGCCGGTCACGAGGGATTCGTCAATCGAAGTTTCGCCTTCTGTGATCTCGCCGTCTACCGGCACTTTATCTCCGGGCCGCAACACAACGATGTCATCGTGTATAATCTCTGCGCTCGGGATACTCATCTCCTTACCGCTCCTGATAACGTTTGCTTTCGGCGGCACAAGGTCAAAAAGTGCTCGTAAGGCATCGGACGTTCCTCTGCGCGAGTTCATTTCCATCCAGTGACCGAATAAAACGAAGGTGACGAGCAAGGCCGCCGCCTCATAGAACGTTTCCGACTCCGGACGAATCACGGTAATCAGCACGCTGAAAAGATAGGCCGCCAAAACGCCGGTAGCGATCAGCACGGCCATATTGAGCTTTTTGGCTTTGAGTGAATAGTAGGTGCCGGTGATAAAGATTGAACCAGTCCAAAAGACAATTGGGGTGGTAAGTATCAAAAGAAGCCAGTTTACGGCAATTGGCGACGGCAAATGCAATCCAAAGAAATTAATTGCCACCGGCGAGTAAAGGAAAATCGGAATAGAAAGCAGGAATGAAACAAAAAACCGGCGGCGCATATCGGCCTCCATTTTTTTTGCCATTGCTGGATTGGTCATGGCGGCCTCGTGATCCACGTGTGACATTTTGGACATATCGTGACCGGCATGTTCCACACCTTTATTTTCGGGCTTGCCCACCGTAGCTTTAGCGAAGGCGGGAATTAAGTCCATGCCGCATCCCGGACACTTACCGGGCTCGGTCTTGACCACCTCCGGGTGCATTGGGCAGGCGTAGATTTTTTTTGGCTGTTTATCCATATCTTTTAGTATACGTTATTTCTCATCACGAGCGTTGAA
>CAZNEF010000091.1:0-3378 GCA_964572235.1 uncultured Candidatus Saccharibacteria bacterium
GGGGAAGAGCGGGCGGAGCGGTCGATCGATGAGTCGGGCATTCAAGACGGCCGCTTCCGAGGGCCGACCTTCACGTTTAATGAAGCGGCTACCGGAAATCTTGCCGGCAGCGTAGAGACGCTCCTCGTAATCAACCATGAGCGGGAAAAAATCAACGCCTTCGCGTGGTTGGCTGGCGACGACGGCCGTCGCCAAGATGACGGTGTCGCCGTAACGGACGGTGACGGCGCCATGCGCCAGCGCCGCTAAGCGTCCCGTCTCAATCGTAAAAGGACGTCCAGCGACGTCAATAGTTTTGGCTTTGATTTCGGCCATGCGAGTTCCTCTCGTCCCGTTGTGTCAGAGATAAGAGGAAGGAGGGTCTGAAACACGTCCGGGCGACTTATCTCAATACGCTCATTCCTCTTGTTTAGAGTATAACAGAGTGTGGTGGTGCTGTCGACCATCGCAAGAATCAACAAAATTTTATTAACTCTTGAATGGGGCTAAACGATAGGCTCTACCGTTTAGCCCAGGTGGTTCTTATTGACTCGTACTCGCCACCAAAACAAAGTAGTTTACAATCTGGCCAACAATGCCGGTTACGACCAACCATCTTATGTCGCCCACAGTCAACAAGTACGTAGGGCCGTGGATTATCCAGACCGAAGCAAACGCCGGCCCTGCCAGCTCCCATTGTTTGCACTGATAAGTATGGGGCTTGCGCTTATTGTGGCGGTAGAGCAAGAACACCGTTAGCACACTGTTCATGCTAGCCACAAATATCCACAAAGGGAAGTTCCACCAGGGCAAGTCCATGTAAGTCACTTCGATCTCCTTGCC
The DNA here is from genome assembly GCA_964572235.1 of uncultured Candidatus Saccharibacteria bacterium. GTDB lineage: Bacteria > Patescibacteriota > UBA1384 > CAYGGE01 > CAYGGE01 > CAZNEF01. Next base: position 823 of record CAZNEF010000091.1, read on the forward strand.
GTTTTACACCCGGCCGGTTATAGCGATCATGGAGCGATCATGGAAAGGGGCGCCATCAGCCAGAGCCACCTCTGGTATGTTTGATTAGTTTAACTTATGTTGTTGAGCTTGTCGATAAGTTGTTACTTTCGCAAACCGAGATCAGCAATCAACTTCTCGTACTCTTTTTGATCGTTCTTGCGCACATAGTTCAATAAACGGCGGCGCTTGCCGACCATCATCAGGAGGCCACGGCGCGAGTCATGATCTTTTTTATGAGTATTGAGATGTTCGACCAAGTCGTTGATTTTTTGGGTTAAAAGGGCGATTTGGACGCCGGTCGAACCGGTATCTTTTTTATTGGTCTGATATTTTGAGATCAGATCTTGCTTTTCTTCGGCCATTTTATTCCTTTCGACACGTCGTAGCCCTAAGGGCCATCGTGTCCAAAATATCTTACGGTGGATATTTGGTGGCAATCGTTATTATTAGACTGATTGTAACAGGTGGCGATTGCTTTGCCAAGGGGCTAGAAAAAGAAAGACCGCCCTCTTAAGTGGGAGGGCGGTCGGAGACATAGCGTGCACCATCGGCTAGGTCGTATCTCCTTTTTCCGTCACGGTTGAACCGAAAATGAACAAGCGTGACGTATATCTCAGGCGTCTCAGTCTCGGTTGACGCCGCCGTGTAGCCGTGAATTTGCACATCGTATGAAGATACTGTCTTGCCGTCCGAAGCAAGGTTGATGTGGCCATAAAACACCGTGTCCCAGTTGACGTCACTGTATGCTCTTATATTGTCTCTTGGGACTTGAACGACAAAATGACTGGCCTCATCGCACTGTCGATCCCTCTCCCGCCTTTCCTGGCTAGCTTTCGGGTGATTCCAGCTAGCGTAGACGAGGAAAAAAAGTACCCCAGACAAAAGCCCTAAGACGATCTGAGGGTGACCGTGAGCATACCACATCGCCCAAAAAATGAGGAACATGGCAACGCTGCCGCCCACCCGATAGACGCGTTCCAGCTTCATTGCCGGACAATCCGGCAGCTCTATGCTGGCTGGTACCGACGTCACGATCGTCGGTCTGGCTACGGGCGCCATTGCCTTCCCTTTTCACACGCAACGCTGACCAGATTGTCAAGGTACGTTACTTATACCACACGCCGCCGGCCGCGTCAATAGAATTTTGGCTATGGACTCGGGCTAACCACGGGCGTTGGGCTGGTCTCACCAGTCACTGCGGCCGTCGGACTCGGCGTTGCATTAAGGTCGACACTGGCGCTTGGCGATGGCGTGACGGCGACACCAGTTCCCCGATAATCCTTCCTCTGCCAGGGGCGATAAAGGCTCGTATAGGTGCTTTTATGCAAGGTTTTACCGTCCCTTTGTACTCTATAAGTAAAGGTTGTTTTCGCGCCTGGGCGGGCGTGCTCCTTGGTCTTGGTTTGGCCAGTCGGTAAGGTCGGATCGTCAATATAGAGGATATCGGTTGGGGCGGGCGTCGTACTTAATATATATGGTCCATCAATGGCAGTTGTCCGCCCATCTTTAGTGCCGTAAAGTTCAAAACTGAGGCGAGTGCCATCGACTCGTCCTTGGATGAGAATGTAATGATCGGTATCGTTGGTAAACTTAAAATCGGGTTTTGGATCGTAGATGGTCGCGTCCATGCCGACGAGCGTTTTGGCGTGAATGGTGACGTAGTCGTCGGGATCAGGATTACTGAGTCTCGCCTCGTAATAGCTGACCCGTTCACTGTGATTTTGACGTTCATTAATATCGAGGCCGGCATTCATGACCGCCCGAAAAAGGGTCGTCGAGATTTGGCAGAGACCGCCGCCGACTTCAGGCGTCAGGCGATCCTCTTTAATCACAAGTTCAGGCTTAAAACCGGAAGCCTCATCAATGCGACCAAGCGCCTTGACCGCCGAAAATTGAGCGCCCGGCTTCAAAATAATGCCGTTAAAAAGCTGTGTACCGCGACGGATATTGGATTGGCGATTCTCCGGACTGCCACGGAAATCAGTCGTGCCGATCGCTATCCGTTCCTTAATGCCAAGATCGTTAATGTTGGCGTCGCTAATCTCGGCCTTTTTGATCGTCACTTCGAGGGCGATTTGGTTAGTCGGGCTTGGCGTGGCTGTTGTGGCTGCTGTGACTACTGTGACTACTGTGGCTGTTGGTGCCGGCGAAGGGCTTGAATCTCGACTACGAAGAATCGCCAGGAGCGCCGCTTTGGCCTGAGTGCGGTTGAGCGTCTGCCCATCTTTACTCGAGCTGACGATCGATACTTGGCCATTAACTATGCCGACGCGTGAATCGGCCGCCTCAATGTCGATTTTAGCGGCGATCGTCTCCAGGTAAGCACTAATTTTCGCTTCGTCAAAGCCCAAATTGACTACTGATTGGGACAGATTTTTGTCAATCGCCGTGGTTAGCCAAGCGCCAATCGTCGTTGGGTCGGCGGTAAAGGTTTGGCTTTGGTAGCTCAAGATGATCGGCGTTGCGAGCACGGCCTCGGCACTAGTCAGAACACCGGTCAAGGCATCCTCCTTAACCCGAGGCGTTTCCTTTTTA
>CAZNEF010000092.1:0-4279 GCA_964572235.1 uncultured Candidatus Saccharibacteria bacterium
AGAGCCTTAACCCGGTTGTCCTTGAGAGGGATAACCTAGCCAACGATCGATACGATCTCTACCTGACCGACCTCAACTATGGCTACGATCAGGACCCATATCCCTACTGGCACTCATCGCAGATTATTGCCCCGGGCAAAAATTATGCTGGCTATAACAACAAGGAGGCCGATAAGCTGATTGAGGATGCTAGACAGACGCTTGACACAGCCGATCGCCAAAATAAATATGACGCCTTCCGTGAGATTTTGAGCAATGATATACCAGCAATTTTTTATCCGAAGCAAAGCTATAATCATGTGATGAGCACCCGCGTCAAGGGCGTAACCAATGGCATAGGTGTTGCCACCGCCGACCGATTTACCGAGGTTTGGCTTTGGTACATGAATACGAAACGCCAGCCGACTCCTTGAATTCGGGGCCAGGATAGGCTATCGTGTGATCGAGCCGCGGTGGCGGAACGGTAGACGCGCTAGCTTCAGGTGCTAGTGTCCGCAAGGGCGTGGAGGTTCGACTCCTCTCCGCGGCACCATGTTAGGTTACTGTGGATAATACTATATTGTATGATCTCATATTACGCTGTATGATAATTAGGAGAGGGAAAGGAACAGAACTTGGAACGTGAACGGCTAACCATTACGCTAAAGCCCTCGGTGGTTAGCTATATAGATTCACAGATTGATGGTGTGACAATACGTAATCGTTCCCACGCTATTGAAGCACTCATCAGTAAACAGATGCGCCCCGCCATAGGTCAGGCCTTGATCTTGGCGGCCGGCGAAGGCATCAAAATGCGTCCTTTCACATATGAGATCCCGAAACCGATGATGCCGGTTAAGGGTCGACCGATTCTTGAACATATTGTTATGCAGCTCCGTAGCTTCGATATCCGCGATATTGTCATCGTCATCAGTCATCTCGGCGATCAAATCAAAAATCATTTTGGCGATGGTGCGAGGTTAGGTGTAAAAATTCGCTACATCGAGGAAGAGCGGCCGTCTGGTACGGCTGGTCCGCTAAAAATTGCTCGTCAAATCCTCGAAAACCAGCCTTTTCTTCTATACTACGGCGATGTCCTGGCGAGCATAAATCTCAGGGAATTGGCCGATTACCACCTGAGTTTTGGCCACGTGGCGACGCTGGCCCTAACCTCTGTACCCGATCCTTCGGCATATGGCGCTGTCCGCATGAATGGTCAAAATATCGTTGAGGTCGTGGAGAAACCCTTGGCGACACCGACCGCTTCACGGCTGGTGATGGCAGGAATCCAAATACTCGATAGTAGTATTTATGGATATGTACCAGATAAGCAATTTTCCATGCTTGAAGAAGATGTTTTCCCGGTCCTGGCCAAGGCCAGACAGTTGACTGGATACCCATTTGATGGACGTTGGTTTGATGTCGGCACGCCCGACGTCTACGAGCAGGCACTGAAGGAGTGGAGGAATGCAGGTTAGCAGTAGCCCGAAAAAAGAGCGTATCCTCGACGAATTGAGGCGACTCTTGCGAGAGAATGAGGACCCTGAGCTCCTAGACCCTGAGCTCCTAGACGCGCTAGGGCGCCTTGTTTACGAACAGACGATGGCAAGGCACCGCGCAAGTACGCCGCGGTAACTAGACAATAACGAGAGTCCTGAGCTGGCCTCTTTCCACTTCGGAAAGAGGCCATATTTTTTTGCCACAGGGGGATAAGAAATTTGACGGATTTTCATCAATAGGCTATACTTACAGGGTAAACAGGGCTTTGCCGCGGTGGCGGAAAGGTATACGCGCTAGCTTGAGGTGCTAGTGTCCGCAAGGGCGTGGAGGTTCGACTCCTCTCCGCGGCACCACAGAGAACGCCTGGGTAGCTCAGTGGTAGAGCAGGGGCCTGAAGAGCCTCGTGTCGTCAGTTCGATTCTGACCCTAGGCACCAGGACGTTTAGCTCAGCTGGCCAGAGCACCTCGTTTACACCGAGGCTGTCGGGGGTTCGAATCCCTCAACGTCCACCATATAGAAATCAATTACGCCTCAACTTCGCCTAAAGCGAGACGAGAGCTCACACCAAAATCCTCACCTGAAACGTGGGGTAGGAGTTTTAGCTATGGCAATCACTGCCACAACAATGGACGAACTCGTCCAGGACGAAGGGATTGACCTCGTACCCTTTAAATCCGGTCAGGTCATCGAGGCCGAAGTTATTTCGGCGTCACGGAATAAAATTTTAGTCGATCTAAAGGGACTAACCGTCGGTATGATCCCGGCCCGAGAATTCTCCCCCGAGGCTTTTAGCCTTAAGCCTGGCGATACCGTCCTCGCCTATATTATCACCCTCGAAAACGAGGATGGCGTCGCTGTTCTATCTATCCGCCGGGCTGATCGTGAACGGATTTGGCGAACCGTTAAGGAAAAACAGGAATCTGGTGAGGTTGTAACAATTACCGTAGCTGATATCAATAAGGGCGGCTTACTTGTCGATTTCAACGGCGTCGAAGGTTTTATTCCCGCCTCGCAGCTTTCGGCAGCTCACTACCCGAAGGTCGCGGAAAGCGAGCGTGACCAGATTGTCAACCGCTTACGCGAGCTTGTCGGTAAAACACTGTCGGTGAAAATCTTGAGTTACGACCAACAGGCGAACAAGTTAATTTTCTCCGAAAAGGCCGCTGGCGAGGCTGATGTCGCTGAACGGGTTAAAGAATTGCCGATCGGCGAGCGTTTGACTGGTGAGGTCACCGGTGTCGTTGACTTTGGGATATTTGTCCGTGTCGCAGAAGTCGAAGGCCTGGTCCACATTTCCGAAATTTCGTGGGAAAAAATTGATAATCTCCGCGAGCGCTACCAAGTCGGTGACAAAGTTGAGGTTGTGGTCATTGGTGTCGAGGGTAGCCGCGTATCGCTTTCAATGAAGCGACTTCAGGACGACCCATGGCAGAAGAAAATTGATAATTTCAAGGTCGGTCAAACTGTCGATGGTGAGGTCACGCGCGTAACGCCCTTTGGTGCCTTTGTTCGCCTGACCGATGGCGTCGATGGCTTAGTTCATATCTCAGAATTGGGAGAAAAATTAACCGACCCCCATGAAGTTGTCAATCTCGGCCAAAGCTACCCATTTGAAATTCTCTCAGTCGAGCCCATGGCGCACCGCATCTCGCTCCGACTTAAAAAGTAATTAGCCAGAATCGAGGGCCTAATGACAATTAGCTATAAAGGTCAGGGCCAGTTCACGATTCGCTCGAAGCAGGCGACAATTGAACTTGGAGAAAAAGTTAAGATCGGCGATAAAGAACTCCCCGGTCAGGGTGAGTATGAGATCGGTGGTGTCGAGGCCGAGGGTTTTGCCGATGGCATCTTTCTCGTTCGTACCGAAGAAGTTTTCTTACTTTATCTCGACCAGCTTGATCGTCTCTTGACTAATGATGAACTCGAGGCTGTCAATATGGCGGATGTCCTTTTCGTCCCAGTCGGTGGTAATCAGACCGATAAAGAGGGGCTGACTGTTTTAGGCCCAGAGGCGGCTGTCAAAGTCATCAATCAGGTCGATCCCCGCATTGTAATTCCCATGTACTTTGCCTCGATCGAACCGTTCCGTACCGCTGAAGGGAAGCCACTCGAGGTCTTGAAGGAGCTGAAGCTTACCAAGGCGACGCTACCCATCGAAGAGCACCAGGTTATTGTTTTGGGATGAGCAGTCAAGACAAGGTCATCGAACTCATGGAAAAATACGATTCATTCCTGGTTCTGATGCACGAGCAGCCAGACGGAGATACGATTGCCTGTAGTCTTGCCTTGGCTAATGTCCTGCGTCAGCTCGGGAAAAAAGTTGTCTGTGTCTCGAAAGACAGAATTCCCAAACCATTTCGGTTTCTGCCCCATACAAAAACCATCCAGAGCGACTTCTTAAGCGGCGACTATGCGGTCATGATTGTGCTTGACTGCGGCGATTTGCGGCGTACCGGTTTTCCCGCTCGGGTGAAAAGCTTCGCTCAAAATCAACGTCGCGTCATTCACATTGACCACCACCAGAAGAGCGATCTTTACAAACTCGCCAATGTTAGGCTTTTCGATAGTACAGTCTCGGCGACAGGAGAGATTCTATATGAGCTCTTTCGTCAGTTATCGGTTGTCATTGATAGTGACATCGCCACCTGTTTATTGACAAGTCTTTACTTTGATACTGGTGCCTTTAAGCATGCCAATACGACAGATCGTGTTTTGCGCCTCGCCGCCCAACTCTTGAGCTTAGGAGCGCGATTACAGGAGATTACTAAGCATGTAGATTTGACAAAATCAGTCGCCAGC
>CAZNEF010000093.1:0-6588 GCA_964572235.1 uncultured Candidatus Saccharibacteria bacterium
CGAATTTAATTCTACAACTCATCGAGGTTATTTCTATACTAGAGCCTATATTCAAATCCTTAGAAGACTCTTCAGTTATATGTATCAGAACGTCGGATTATCAACGGCCATACCAGGCAGTGCTAAATCTAAGATTGACGATGCCAAGAGTGGGCAGCACACCCCCAGTGAAGATGATGAATATATGACACAGGATCGCGATGTCTTTTCTCCTCGCTGGCTCTATATTATAGAGAATATGCTTAATCCACTATCATTGGATGATAGGAAAGATCAAAAAATCGTCAGTCGTCATATCAGAGACGAAAGTGCAACGCGCGATCCAGATATAGGCTTAGTCAGTAAAGAGATTGTTCAAAAAGCGCTTACGTCTCTCAATGAACGTCAAAGGCAAGTTATTACACTCCGTTTTGGCTTAGAGGACGGTATTATTAGAACATTAGCGGAATTAGCAACACTACTTAGCATCGGAAAGGAGCGCGTGAGACAGCTTGAGCATAGGGCGCTTGTAAAAATGAGGAAGGCACTGACTAGTTTTTAACTATTTCATTTTCCTGAATATTGAGCAGCACCGACACCTAAATAAAGAGCTCTACGACACGCTCGCCCGAAACTATCGTGACCATATACCAATCGAGGTCACTACCACTGTCGATCCTCATCTGCATCGCGCTGGGCCGCTCCAATATGTGATCGGGGGACTTTTTGCGACCCCCGAGTTCAGCGTCGACCAAGTCCAGGTTATTTTCGGCCTGAGTGATTATTCTGCCGTCAAGGCACGCCATATTGACAAAAGGCGAAAAGTTGTCTATGCTCAATGAGAAACAAGCCTAAAAGAGACTTGTTTATTTTTTAGCCAAGTCAATATGTTAAGATGAAATATCAATCTATCCATAGAAAATATTAGGAGACTATGTGGCTACTTCACCATTTATTGCCGCCATTAACCAAATCGCCGACGAAAAGGGCCTCGACACGGCTATCATCCTCGAGACGGTCGAAGCCGCTTTAGCTGCAGCCTACCGCAAAGACTACGGTAATCCCCATCAGGTCATTCGGGCTGAACTCGACCCAGACACAATGGGCATGAAAATGTTCCAGGTTTATACCGTTGTTGAGGCTGAACTTTTAGAGGAGACTGAATCGCAAAAAACGCTCAAAGAGGCGCGCAAAATTCGAGCTGATGCCGAACTGGCCGAAGAAGTTGAGATTGAACTACCGGTTCATACAGAGTTCGGTCGCATTGCCGCGCAGACAGCCAAGCAGGTTATAATTCAGCGCATCCGCGAAGCCGAAAGGGAGATGCTCTACACCGAGTTCAAGGGCAAGGAAGGCCAGCTCCTCAACGGCAACGTTCAGCAAGTTGAAGGTGATATTGTCATTATCAATCTCGGCCGCATTAATGCCTTACTCCTACCGACAGGCCAGATTCCGAATGAGCGCTACTATGTCGGCCAGCGTCTTAAGGTCTTTGTCCAGGGTGTCGAAGAGACCGCCAAGGGACCGAAGGTGGTCGTTAGCCGGACTGATCCAGGACTGATTGCGGCCCTCTTTGCCTTAGAAGTACCCGAGATCGCCAGCGAAACCGTCGTCATCAAGACGATTGCCCGTGAAGCCGGCGCCCGCACGAAAATGGCCGTCGCCTCAGTCCAAGAGGGACTTGATCCAGTTGGCTCCTGTGTTGGCCAGCGCGGCACACGCGTTCAGGCCGTTTTAGCTGAGATCGGCGATGAAAAAATCGACATTATCCTTTGGGACGAGGAGATCAAGAAATTTATTACCAACAGCCTGTCGCCAGCTAAGGTTGAGGCCATTGAATTGAATGAGGAAACACATAAGGCCCGGGTCATTGTTAACGACGATCAGCTATCGTTAGCCATCGGTCGAGGCGGTCAGAACGTCCGTCTTGCCAGTAAGCTCAGTGGCTGGAGTATTGATATTGAAAAATTTGGTAACGAAGATGTGACAGAGGCTAACGAGACCACTGCCGAGGAGAACGCTGATATTGTTGACTAAAGCGAGAGAATGTGCTAGAATAGTGATTCTTTAGGAGGTCCAGTTGGACGAAAAGATTTTTGAGAAATTCTCTGAATCAGCCCGGGCCATACTCGTTTCGGCGCAACAGCTTGCCGAATCAATGAACTCTCCGATTGGTTCGGAACATGTTCTACTCGCATTAGTCATCAACCGCGGTACCTTTGCTAACGAAATTTTGCGCGAATATGACATCAACCTTGACCAGATAAGACTGATCCTCAGCCTACAGCCCATGTCGACTCAGAGTGGTCACGGCGCGTTGAATGACGATGCCCGGTTCTTGCTGATGAGTGCTATTAAATTAGCGGCGCAGGCTAACCATGTCTCAGTCGACGCTGAGCATTTGCTTTTAGCCATGGTCAGCGACCAAAAGCAGCTCGCCTACGAAGTCATCGAACGGCTCGGCGTCAATCCGGAGCATATTCATAAGCAAATCCAGAGCCTTTTTAACGAGATTGCCGAGATCGACCAGCTCGTCAAACAGGGCGACAAAGGTCCGAAAAAAACGCCTAAGGGCAAGCCTAAGGGCAAGACGCCGGCACTTGATTATTTTGCGGTTGATCTTACAAAAAAAGCCGGACATAAAGAGCTCGACCCACTCGTCGGCCGACAAAAGGAGCTCGACCGAGTAATTCAAATTCTCTCCCGCCGTACCAAAAATAACCCGATTTTAGTTGGTGAGCCGGGCGTCGGTAAAACCGCCATTGTTGAAGGGCTAGCCCAACGTATTATTAGCGGTGACGTGCCAACCCAACTGCTTGGTAAGCGGTTGATCAGTCTTGACCTCACCCTCCTTGTCGCCGGAACGATGTACCGCGGCCAATTCGAGGATCGGATCAAAAAGATATTAGACGAGATTAAGGCTAATGGTGAGATTATCTTATTCATTGACGAGATTCACACGATTGTCGGTGCTGGTAGCGCTGAAGGCTCGCTCGATGCGGCGAATATTCTTAAACCAGCTCTGACGCAGGGATGGGTACGCTTAATCGGCGCCACCACACATGAAGAGTACCGAAAACATATTAAAAAAGATTCGGCCTTTGAACGCCGGCTCCAACAGATTCAAGTCGATGAACCAACCCCAGTGGAAAGTGTGGCCATTCTCGAAGGTTTACGGCCTCACTATGAAAAGCATCACCACGTCCAAATTACGGATGAAGCCCTAAAGACGGCGGTCGATCTTTCAGCCCGCTATATGACCGAACAGTTTCTACCCGATAAAGCGATTGACTTAATTGACGAGGCCGCCGCCGCGACACACTTAAAGCAAAGCCAGCAGACAATGGGCGCCAGCTTAGCCCGTAAAATTGCCCGCCTCAATCGTGAAAAAGATCAGGCTGTCGGCGATGAGAAATACCAGGTGGCAAGCCAGCTTAAGGAACAGATCGACGACCTAGAGCAACGTCAGACTGAATATGAAAAAACGCAAAAAGACAGCGAGCGACCGGTTATTGGTGACGAAGCAATTGCCAGGTTAGTTGCCCAGACCACAGGTGTGCCAGTAACGAATCTCCTCAAAGACGAGAAGGTTCGCTATCTTCATTTAGCGGAAATACTAAAAACCCAGATTATTGGTCAGGAGGAAGCCGTCCTTAAGATTAGCCAGGCCGTTAAGCGAGCGCGGACCGGCATTGCCGACCCAAATCGACCGACTGGTTCGTTTATCTTTTTAGGCCCAACCGGTGTTGGTAAAACAGAACTCGCGAAGATCTTAGCCAAGGAGGTGTTCGGCAGTCCGAAGGCCTTGGTAAAGATTGATATGTCAGACCTTATGGAGCGTCATAACACTTCCAGACTAGTTGGCGCGCCCGCTGGCTATGTCGGTTACGAAGATGGCGGCAAACTCACCGAGGCAATCCGACGGCAGCCATACGCAGTCGTTCTCTTCGATGAGATCGAGAAGGCCCACCCAGAGGTTTTCAATGTACTCCTTCAGATTCTCGATGAAGGTCAGCTCATCGACGCCCGCGGCCAGGCGGTTAACTTTCGCAATACGATCATCATTATGACCAGCAACCTCGGCATGGCTGAGCTGACACGCCAAGCCGCGATCGGTTTTGGGGCTGAGACGCAAAACGAAGAAGAGCGGGCACGAAAACAGTATGAGGCTGTCAAAGCGAGTGTTAACAAAATGCTTAAGGAACAGTTCAGACCGGAGTTTTTGAATCGACTCGATCATATTATTACCTTCCAGCCACTGGGGAAAAATGAGCTCCAAAAAATTGTCCGACTACAAATCCAAAAACTAATTGAAAGGCTTGCGGAGCGGGGATATGAGCTGACGATCACCGAAAGCGCGATTGCTCATGTCGCCGAATTGGGTTTCGACCCAAACTATGGTGCGCGACCCTTGCGCCGCGCCATCGCTGAGCACCTTGAGCTACCACTCGCTGATTATTTATTGAAAAGTAATCCCAAGCCAGGTACGGTCATTGAGATTGACTATACGAAAGCTAACCTGACGACCAAAAGCAAACGCGCCAGACGTCGGAAGGAGACACCACATGTCACCACTGCCGTCTCTCCACTTTGAAGATATCAAAGATATTGCTCTCAATTACATTAAACCGAATGATTTTCGCATAGTTGAATCGGCTTATGCCATGGCTGAGCAAGCGCATCACGGGGTCAAGCGTAAAACCGGCGAGCCCTATATCCAGCATCCTCTCAATGTTGTCTTTACTTTAGCGAAAATCCATCTTGATCCAGCGACACTAGCGGCCGCATTTTTACATGACGTCGTCGAGGATACACCTAGTACTATCGCTACCATCCGTTCCCGTTTTGGCCACCGCATTAGTCAACTCGTCAATGGCGTCACCAAGCTTGAAGCGATTAAAACGCGCCAGGGACTATTGACCATTTTATTACGTAAAAAAAAGCAGCCGCTTTCTCGACAGGAACGACAGCTTGAGTCACTGCGAAAGATGCTATTGGCTACCAGTCAAGATGTCCGCGTAGTCTTGATTAAACTAGCCGATCGGCTCCATAATCTCGAAACGATTGGTGGTTTACCGCTCGATAGGCAAAAGATGATGGCCGAAGAAACACTCCAAATATACGCACCGATCGCCTATCGGCTCGGTATCGGGACGATGAAAGGTGAGCTTGAGGACCTGAGTTTTGCCATCCTTGAGCCTGAGGCCTTTAAAGCATTGAAACGGTTAATTAAGCACGAGGCTGCCGATCGTGAAAAACAGATTGAACGCGTTCGACGGATCCTCCTCAAGTTACTCGCTGAAGCGGGGATAAAAGTAGAGATCCATGCTCGGGTTAAACACCTTTATAGTCTCTACCGTAAGCTCGACCGTTATGACAACGATCTTCATCAAGTCTACGACCTTGTCGCCTGTCGGATTATCGTCGAAAGCGTCGAGGAATGCTACCGCGTCTTAGGGCTAATTCATAAGCGTTGGAAGCCTGTTGAAGGCCGTGTCAAAGATTATATTGCCTCACCAAAACCAAACGGCTACCAATCGCTGCACACCAGCGTTAAGGCCGTTGAGGACCGGGCTATTGAAATTCAGATTCGCACTCGGGCGATGCACGAGCAGGCAGAGTTCGGTGTGGCTGCCCACTGGCACTATCGTGAGCATAAAGGCACGCTTAATTATCTGCGTAGGCGCGTCAGCTTCGCTAATAAACAAGAACTTCTCTGGGTCAATGAGCTCGCCAAATGGCAAAAAGCGGTGACTTCATACGACGATCTTGATCGCCTCATGAAAATTGATTTTTTCGGCGACCGTCTTTTCGCTTATACACCAAAAGGTGAGGTTATCGATTTACCGGTCGGTGCAACGCCGATCGATTTCGCTTACGCCATTCACACTGACTTAGGTAATCACCTCGCGGGCGCAAAGGTTAACGGAAAAATGGTTCGTCTTCAGGATGAGCTTCACTCCGGCGACGTTGTTGAAATTATTGTGCAAAAACGGTCTAAGCCAAACCAAGATTGGCTGAGTGAAGTAAAAACAGCGAGCGCCAGAGAACACATTCGCCGAGCTCTCCGTCGCGCACGTTAGAGGCTTGCTGCACACCATAGAGTATGATACCATCAGGTTCAGTTGGAGATTTATTTATGGCCGAACCGATCCAAAAACCACGTGGTACCCATGATATCCTACCGGAGGAACAGCCTTATTGGCAGTGGATAATAACCACCTTTACCAACTTAGCGAGCGGTCTCGGTTTTGAACGTATAGAAACGCCAAGCTTTGAGTATGCCAATCTTTTTGTTCACGGTGTTGGCCAGAGTTCAGATATCGTTGAAAAGGAAATGTTCGAGGTTAGACGGCTCGTTAATCTTAATGACGGCGAGAATAAGACTAAAGAGATCATGGTTTTGCGACCCGAAGGCACGGCACCAGTCGTGCGCGCCTACGTTGAAAATGGGATGCAAACCTGGCCACAGCCAGTCCGTCTTTTTTATATAGAATCGATGTTCCGTTACGACCGGCCACAAAAAGGCCGTTATCGTGAGCACCGCCAGCTCGGTTTGGAGTATTTTGGTGACGCCGATCCGACAGCCGACGCCATGATCATTTTACT
>CAZNEF010000094.1:0-6335 GCA_964572235.1 uncultured Candidatus Saccharibacteria bacterium
GTCAACTTTCTGGTCGCCGGCGATTTCGATGGTGAAAAGGTACTTTCCGGAAAGCCTAGTGCTCCCCGCGTCGTTTACCGCAGTCCGCGCCGCCGGCGGCGTTAGCGGCTGATTAAATGGTTTTGTGTCCAAGAATTAGCCAACTTACAGCATTGATTCCGTTACCTTTTCCGGCTTTACAGTGGAAGTCCGGCTAAAGTTTACGCAGGTGTCGAGAGCGATAAGACTGTCGCATTTTTTGACACTTCCCATTTTCGCACTCCATTTTAGTTTGGGTTTTCAAGCGGATAGATGCCAAGCTCCTCGACTGCCGCCCAACACGGCCACTGCGGCACCGAAAATGCACAGTTTCACGGTATTCATATCTTTGTTTTCCGGAGGCCTGTATGTTCGGTAACCATTTGTCTTTCCGTTTGACCCTGTTAGGAACCACGTTCGCGCTGATGAGCTGCGGAAAATTAGGGTTCAAGTTGTCCAGTCAGCCGACTGACGATGAATCCGCCTCGCGGGCAATCACTGGAACGTTTCAATTGAACGAGCCATTTATCGATAGCTACCAACGGTCGCCAGTACGCATCTCCTGGACCGCAGCCGCGAGGGCCGCTAGGTATAATTTCAAAGTTTCAAGAAATTCCAGCTGCTCGAGTCCGATTTTGGCTATCAACGACATCTTCACAACCCAAACTCAGGTGAGCTTGAACGATGGTACATATTATCTATGTCTTTCCTCGAAAGACGCCGCCGGGCAGAGTCGTATGGCTAGTGGCAGTTACCGAAGGTTTTATGTCGACAGCACGGCGCCTGGAGCCTTTTCAATCAGTGCGATGCCCAGTCTCACCAATACTAATCAGCCCGTAATTCGGTGGGGCGTGTCGGCCGGAGAGGAGGGCTATACCCTCAAAATAGATGACAATATGAATTGCCAATCGCCGGAGCGGTCCTTTTTATTGGCCACGGAGATCTTCAGCAAAAGGATCACGCCAGCCTTGCCCGATGGTCGCCACTACGTGTGTGTATCGGCCGTCGACCGAGCGGGTAACGCGACGCTAGCTTCAAACAGCGGACTGGGATTTGATGTGGATACCCAGGCACCGAGCGCTGATCTAGCGGGCCTACCCGGCAATCCGTCAAAGAGCGTGAACTTGGGCGTTACCGTTTCGGGAACTGGTGTTACCGATTACCAGTTTGCCGTCACGAACGGGGCCGCTTGCAGCAGCGCTAGCTACTCCGTAAGCCGTGCCATCGGTGTGCCGATTAACGACCCCATCGGAAGCGATGGCCAGAAAATCTTGTGCGTAAAAGCCATAGACCTCGCCGGTAACGTACAGTCGGGTGCCCGTGAGCACTCGTGGTTAAAGGACACGGTCTCCCCCAGGATTATGCTTTCCGGCAAGCCTTCAAATCCCTCAAACGACACAGCGTTAAATATAAGCGTTCGTCCACTGGGAAGGGCCGACGCCGATCTTTTTCAGTATAAATACTCATTCTCGAATTCGACGCTCCCCTGTAGCGATACCACTTATGGTTCAGTCCGAAGTAAAGACGTGCCCATTACAGACTCCGTTGGAATCGATGGACCCAAGAGAATCTGCGTAATGGGTCTCGACCCGGCTGGAAACGAAGGATTTGAGTCCTACTATTGGACCAATGACACTCAGGGTCCCGGAGCGTTTTCACTAAGTGCAATCACCTCGCCGTCATCGAATCGGACACCCACATTTTCCTGGACCGCTGCGAGCGACGTCTCAAATTATGTTATAGGATTTTCGAGCTCCTCGAATTGCTCAACGATAAACCCGAGCTTCGGACCGGCTGGAACGGGAACCAGCTTCACCGTACCGGCGGGTTTTGAGTTAAGCGACGGAAGTTACTACGTCTGCGCCTATGCCCGCGATCTTTTGGACAATCGAACCTATGCATCCAATAACGGTCTTCAGCTGGCCGTCGATGCCACGCCTCCCGGAGCCTTTTCGATAACCGGCCCGGTCCAAACACCTATTCAATCTCCGTTTGTGGTTGAGTGGAGTGCTGCTTCCGGATCGAGCCGCTATGGCGTCCGACTCGCGTCAGATAGCTTGTGCTCCAATTTGGTCACGCCGGTTCGCGACGTCACGACAATGAGCGCCCAGTTTAGTGCTGCAGACGGCATTTACTACGCGTGCGTTACGGCGAAAGACTCGTTGGAGCTTACGACGAATGCGTCCAACAATGGGCGTCGAATTGAAGTGGACAGCACACCGCCAACAGCCTTCACGATCGCGACCATGGATGCTGAAATCTCGGACTCTACCCCCACAATTAATTGGCCGGACGCGGCCGGGGCCGTGAACTATCGCTTAAAAATAGACAACAACCAGGACTGTCTCTCGCCTGAACGACTTCAGAATTCTCAAAACTCGCTTGAGATCGTCAGGGGTGCCCTTCCCGATGGCGCCCATTTTATCTGCATCGATGCAATCGACAGGGCGGGTAACACCTATACGGCCCGTAACTTTGCAAATGGCGAGGTTGCACGTTTTGTAGTCGATACTGCTGCCCCGCTCGCCATTATTGGGAATGCCCCGGCGAGTTTTTCAAATGTACTTCGCATCGATCTCACCCTCTCGGGTACGGGAGTGGTCGAGTACCGTTATGACCTCAGAAATGCTTCAAGCTGCAGCACCGTCGCATCGGACTATTCGTCCTTCCGGCCGATTTCTCAGCATATCGCCCAGAATCTGGGTGTCGATGGGCAAAAAATTGTTTGTGTGCACGGGCGAGATGCTGCCGGGAATACCCAAAGTGCCGCTGCCTTTGCGATTTGGACGAAAGATACCCAGGCACCGGTCATCACATTGGACGGCCTACCAACCGACCCCTCGAGCTCTGAGAAATTAAACGTGATGGTGCGCGATGCGGTGAGCGGCAGCTCCGATCTATTTCAATACAAATACGGAGTAATCGACGGCTCCAGCTGTGCCGGTGTTACTTACTCGGTGCTAAAGGACAAGACGGTCCCCATCACCGATTTTACCGGCGCGGATGGCACAAAAACGCTGTGTGTTGTGGGTAATGATAAGGCCGAGAATGCTTACGCCCAAACCTACACGTGGATGCGTAACTCAGCCGTGCCTGAACCCTTCTCGATTGCGGCTCAAAATGGTGTGGTTTTAAATTCTGGAAGCTTAAGCTTGGGCTGGTCGCCATCAGTAGGTGCCATCAGTTACCGCATCAGAATTTCGACCACATCGACAACGTGCCAAGATCCGATTCGATCGGAGATCGTAACGGGTACGTCCGTAACTCTGAATCTGGCCGACGCTAGCTATTACATCTGTGTCGATGCCGTCAATGCAGCCCAAACAACGAGGGCGGCAACCAACAGCCCGCTCAGTTTGCGTATCGACACGGTAAGGCCGGCTAATGTGACACTTTCACAACTACCCGCCGACCGATCGAATGCGGCCAATCTTTCTGTACTGGTCTTAAGCGCTTCGGACGCGGTTAGATATCAATACGCCGTCAAATCGGGCAACGATTGCTCGGGCGTGACCTATAGTGCCGACCAGCTACTCGCGGTTCCCATTGGCGATGCGATCGCCGGCCAGGGAAACAAAACGCTTTGTGTGAAGGGGCTCGATGCCGCCGGAAACATTCAAAGTGGAATTTCGCGCCACTCTTGGGTACAGGATTCCGTGGCACCGTCTTTCACGATCACCGGAGCGCCCTCGGGTCCATTTCGTGACGATTCAATTAACGTTGGCGTCATGGGAACAGAAGTGAATCGCTTCCGCGTGGCGGTTGTCGAAGGGAACTCCAGTTGCCCATTATCCTTGAGCTACGGACCACTCGTGCCAGTCGCTCAGTCCACTGAGGTTAGTACCGGCCTTGATGGACCAAAAACGGTGTGCGTGCGCGCCCGTGACGTTGCCGGCAACGAAGACGCTCGCTCGATTAGCTGGGTGCAGGATACGCTAGCACCTTCCGCGTTCGGATTTGTAACATTCACCAGCCCGACCAACATTCGACGACCAACGTTTACCTGGGGACTCGCGGACGGCGCCGCCAGTTACAACGTTTATCTCGATAACGATGCCGACTGCCGCAGCCCGAACTACCAGTCTCCAAACCTCTCAGGCACAACCAGCTCCTGGACCGTGCCGGCGGATTTGCCGAGCGACGGCTTGCTCCGCGTGTGTCTCAAGGCCTCCGACCAGGCCGGAAACGTGCGTGTCGCCTCCAATAGCCCGATGTCCTTCGTGCTCGACACGACTCCACCGAGCGCGTTTTCCATCAACTCGGGCGCGCTGTTTGCCACCCGAAATCCAACGATTGCATGGCAGGCGGCAGATGGTGCGAGCCATTATCGTCTCAAAGTGGCAGCCGATATCAGCTGCGCCAATGCAATTTTTAGCGGAGAGACTCCAAACACCTCGGAAACGGTAATCAGTAACCTGGGCGATGGCACCTATTATGCTTGCGTCTCGGCGTCTGATACCGCTGGAAATGTTCGTATGGCGAAAAGCGTGAAAAGCTTCGTCGTGGATCTCACGCCTTCGGGAGCCTTTGAGCTCACGTCCGTGAATTTCACGCACCGGCCGCAGCCGTCCGTCTCTTGGCAAACTTCACAGGGAGCTGTCAGTTACGATATGTTGATTGGAGCAGAACCCACGTGCGCCGGAGCCATTCAAACCCATGTCGGGCTAACGGGTAATCAACACCAATTAAATGCTATCTCAAACGGTCGTTATTTCGCCTGCATGGTCGCCAGGGACCAAGCGGGTAACACTCAAGGAGCGACCAACCGTTTGGAATTCAACATCGATCTTCAGGTCGCACCCGCGGGCAGCATCGTCGCCAGGCTTTACGATTCCGCTCCGTACAAGGCCTCTTCCATCACGGTGTCTAGCAACAACCTCACGGCTCGTGGTTCGTCGAGCAGGTCGAGCAGGGGCAACGTTTTTGGCAGACACAACGCCCTTTTAGGAAAAGATTCTGGCCGGTGGTACTTCGAAGCGCGCGTGGATAACACCGGTGGGTCGATATATGAATCGGCTGTCGGCATTTCGTCGCCAGCTTTACCCGTGACCGACGCACGCCCGGGACGCGATAATGTCGGTTGTGCGTATTATAGAGATGGAAGGGTTTTCTGCGGTCGTAGCAATACCCCAGTTGCAAATTTTGCCCCGTACAAGGCTGGCGATGTTATTGGACTGGCATTCGACGGCAACTACAGCCGCGCTTATTTCAGTAAGAATGGTGTGTGGCAGAACAGCGACCCGGCAGCCGGCCAAGGCGGACTTGCAACCGGCACCATAGTAATCGCGAATATTGGGTTCTTCCCGGTTCTTCATCTCTCCGGCGATGACCAGATGACGGCCAATTTTGGTTCCACACCCGTTTCGCACGTGGTTCCTGTCGGATTTGCACGAGGCTGGTACGATCAGCTGGCCCCAGCTGGAAGCCTGATCGCGCGTTACGGTAATACCCAGCTATTTAAGGCCGCAAACGCGAGCGTCGCGGAAACCGAGTATGGCAGCCGCGTCGTCACTGCGTTTAACAGCGAAGAGGACTCCGTGCTTTCCCTTTTGGCGGTAAACGACGGCAAATACTATTGGGAGACCCGCATCGATCGGCTCGAAAACACCGAGCAGTTTCCCGACCGAGAATTCAACGGCGTCGGCGCCACGGTACTCTCGTCCAACCGAGAACGCCTCATCGGTTTGAGAAACGGGTCTGGCTGCGGTTACTTCTCAACCGGTGGGGTACTTTGCGATACTCGTTCGCCGGCTGAGGCCCCCAGTTATTTGGCCGGTGACGTCATCGGCATTGCGATGGATCTCGCCACACGAAAAATGTACTTCAGCAAGAATAGCGTCTGGATTAACGGATCCAATCCGGAAGCAGGCATCGGCGGTTTTGATATGGGCGGAGACGCGAACTCCATCTTTTACCCGGCGGTTACCGTATCGGGCACCGACATGCGCACATCAAACTTCGGCCAGCGTCGATTCTTTTACGCTGTTCCGCGCGGTTTCCAAAGCGGCGTGTATCAGTAAAGACAGATACTCTTTCAATCAACGGTGAGCGCCTTGATGCAAAAATTTGCCGTGGCATCGTCCTGAGTCTGCTGGTTTTTGATGGTGGTAACGAAATTCTTTCCCGATATGCTGCGCAGATCAAACTGGGCAGGGTGGGGTTCAAAGCCGGAAATCCCTACTAACGCCGCAATTAGTAACTCGGTCATAAAGACCCCCTCTATTTCTATTGTCGGACAACTGACAAAACACCTGAAGGGGTCAGATTTAAGGAAGTAAGTATCTTTTAGTACGCAGCGCGTCGAACCAACTGTTGAG
>CAZNEF010000095.1:0-2833 GCA_964572235.1 uncultured Candidatus Saccharibacteria bacterium
TCTCCGATATTTTAGCCCGCGCTTTAGCCCAGAAATTTCATCATGCAAAAACCGAACCCGGTAAACATCGCCAGATCACGGGTATGGAGCATATTAATAAGGTCATCGCCATTGACCAGTCTCCGATTGGCCGGACGCCACGCAGTAATCCAGCCACCTACACCGGGCTCTTCACCCCAATTCGTGAACTTTTCGCCGCCACGCCACTGGCCAACGAACGAAAGTACGACGAAGGTCATTTTTCATTTAATGTTCGCGGCGGCCGTTGTGAGGATTGCCGCGGCGAGGGAGCCATTAAAGTCGAGATGCACTTTCTACCGGACGTCTATGTTACCTGTGAGATCTGTGGTGGCACGCGCTACAACCAGGAAGTCTTAGACATCACTTATAGAAAAAAGAATATCGCTGAGATCCTCGACATGACCGTTGAAGAGGCTTTAGCCTTCTTCAAGGAGACGCCGGCCGTGGGCGATAAGCTAAAGGTTCTGGCCGATGTTGGTCTAAACTATATGCATCTCGGTCAAACCGCCACCAGTCTCTCCGGCGGCGAGGCGCAACGCGTCAAGCTGGCGACAGAGCTAGCCCGTCACGATACAGGCAAAACACTTTATATTCTTGATGAGCCGACGAGCGGCCTCCACTTTGAGGACATTAAACGGCTACTGACTGTCTTACAGGCCCTAGTCGACAAAGGCAATACTGTTTTGGTCATCGAACACAACATCGACGTCATTAAGTCGTGCGATTGGATTATTGATATGGGTCCGGATGGGGGTGATCGGGGCGGTCAACTCGTGACCGCTGGCACGCCTGAGCAAGTCGCAAAGATTGCCACGTCAGCTACTGGCCGTTACCTAGTCAAGGCGCTAGCCCACCCAGGCAAGCAATGATATAGTTTACTTATAAAGTTATGACTCAAGACTCAGCCAAACACAACTATGCGGTGATTATGGCCGGCGGCTCGGGAACACGCCTCTGGCCACTCTCACGTAAAGATTTGCCGAAGCAAATGCAGACGTTTATCAGCCATAAAACGTTGATTAACGAAACTGTCGATCGCTTGGCCGGTTTTATTGACGAGAATCATATTTACGTGACCACGACAACAAATTACGCCGCTAGGATTAAGACGCTCCTACCACAAATACCCGAGAGCAATATTGTTATTGAGCCCATTGCCCGAGGCACAACAGCGGCTCTGGCACTTGTAACGTCGACGATTGATGAGCGTGATCCGAAAGCCTCAATTTTCTACCTCGCTTCAGATCACTCCGTCACGGACATTGCCGCCTTTCAGCAAACACTTCACGACGCTTTTGTTTATATCGATGACCACCCAAAAGAGATCGCCTTAGTGGGTATTAAACCCACACGACCCGACACGGGCCTTGGCTATATTAAAATGCGCCAACTGCTCCAGACTGATCCGATCGTCTACTCAGTCGATAAATTCGTGGAAAAACCAGGGCTTGAAGTCGCTCAAAAGTATCTTGACTCCGGTGAGTATTATTGGAATGCCGCTTACTACTGCTTTAAGACAGCCACACTCCTCAAGGCCTATGCAGAGGCCGATCCGGTCATTACCGACTCGATCAACAGTTACCTCAAGTCCAAGGATATTGAGGACTTTAACCGAATTCCAGACAAGGTTCACGAGATCGAGATTATCGATCCGACGAAGTATCCAATGGTCTTGATCCCGGCTGATTTCGCGTGGAGTGATATCGGCAACTGGCGGACCCTCCATGAGGTACTCGCCCAGCTCGAGGGCAATACAATCGTCAGCCACGCCCCACAACATATTGATATCAACAGTCAAGATTGCCTGGTCTTTAGTACCGATGAGAAACTCATTGCGACGATCGGATTAACGAATATTACCATCGTTCATACGCCGGACGCCCTGCTCGTTTTAGACAAAGAGCATTCACAGGAGATTAAGCAGCTTTTAGAAAAGATTAAGGAGACGGGCCGGACTGAGTATCTATGAACGTTAGAGGAGTATCTTATGCCACGCATTTTAATTACCGGTGGCGCCGGTTTTGTTGGCAGCAATGCCGCCAACTGGTTTTCAAAAAACGGCTACACAGTGATTGCTCTCGATAATCTCTTTTTGGGAAGGCGCGGCAATCTTGAACCTCAAGTAACCTTTATCGAGGGCGATGTTAGAAAGATGGCTGATCTTGAGGCGGTTGGTCCGGTGGACTACATTATTCATCTGGCTGGCTCGTCATCCGCACCCATGTTTGTCGACGACCTTGCTAGCACGTTTACGAATAATATCATCGGTCACGTCCAGGTTCTTGAATTTGCCCGTCAAAAGCAGGTCAAAAAAGTTCTGTTTGCCTCGACCTCGTCTATTTATGGCAATAACCCAGTGCCGTTGACCGAGAGCCAAGAGGTGACGCCACCACACTTTTATGCCGTCACCAAGCACTGTCAAGAGGAGACGTCGCAAGTTTATAATGAGGTTCATGGCTTGGAGATTATTGGCTTTCGTTTCATGAGTGTGTATGGTTTACATGAGGAGCATAAAGGTCGTTTCGCTAACCTGGTTTCACAGTTTATTTGGGGCATGGAACAGGGGAGACAGCCAACGATTTACGGCGACGGTACGCAAACGCGCGACTTAACCAATGTCAAGGATTTAATCCAGGCCTTTCGTTTAGCCCTGGAAACGGAAAAGCGCTTCGGCTTTACAGTTTTCAACGTTGGGACAGCCGAGGCGATTAATATGCTCGAGCTCATGACGATTCTCAATAAGGCCATGGGGACAACGATAAGCGGCCAACTTGTTGATAATCCGATCAAAAACGGCTATGTTAAAAATCAA
>CAZNEF010000096.1:0-2049 GCA_964572235.1 uncultured Candidatus Saccharibacteria bacterium
GATGCAATATATTGATCAGGTTTTGATACTTGTTCAAACTGTTATATAGCTGCTCAAGTATTTCATTTTTTGAGCCACGTTGAAAAAGATCACTGAGGCCAATGACGATAAGCCCACTGGTAGCGTTAAGCATCTTCGTATAGGTTTGACGAAAATTGAGCTTTTTATGATTAGCCAGCAGGGCATCGAGCCGTTGGCTCGATTCATCCAGTTCTTTGATCGTTTGGCTATTGGCAAGGATGACGCTTTCGGCATTCGCCCCACCACCCGAGTAAATGAGGCCAAAATCGATCGCCCAGGTTGGTGGCGTGGTTAGGCCAGCAATTTCGGTAATCGGTTTGGCGTAGTAGGCATCGCCATGGCTTGAAAAAACCATCGGACCTCGGTCTTCGGTCAAGGCCATGTAGGCAGAAACGCCCGAGGAGTGGCCAGCCTGACTATGCGACAAAATATCACGCGCCTTTTGGAGGGTCAGCGCGAAATCAGCTTTGTCCACAAGGAGCGTCGCCAAAGCGGCGGCCATCGCCCCGTTAGAGCCCAGGCCGTGGCCTAAGGGAATCTCCGATAGGATATGGACCCGTAAGCCAGTAAAATCAACCTCTTTGGTACAGTTTTTGGCTAAATAGCGCTGTAAATGTTCGCGGAGACGATCATCAATAATTTGCTCTTCGAAAGCCTGATGCTCAGCGATAAAGGTTAGATATTGTCGGTCGACGGCGACATGGCCATCAAAACTTTTTTCTAGCCCGACGTAGGAGCGAATCGGTAGTTTTTGACTCACCGTCAGACCACCATAAAAACCGGCAAATTCGCCGGTCCAAAGAAAGGAGTTTGAGGCCGAAGCAACCCGTTGACAACGGGCAAAAAAATCACGGTAGTGACCTGGGAAATGCTTTTGCAGCTCCGTCGTGTTCATGGCCTGGCGATTTGGCATGTAAGTATAGTATCAGTTCGCCAGATGGAAAACAATGGTGATAATTTTGAGTTATTGAATCGTTTTATTTTTGAGCAGATTTTCGATGCCACCACCTTTTTGGACATCGGTCCCCTCTCGACCATTTTGAAAGGCCTTGGTGCCGGCCGCATCCTGAAGCTGGGCCGCATCGTCACTTCGACTTTGGTCGGTTTGCGCGGTGTGGCCATCGATAACTCGGATTAGGGATGCATTGGCGAGGGTAGTCTGCCCTTGCTTCGCCCATCTTAACCCATAAAGACCGATGATGATTAAAAACATCGCTATCGCAAACACGGCCATTGAGCGCAAATTAGTCTTCATATTTTTTATATTACGGATTTTCGCGCGTATTGCAACTCCCGACGGTGGGTCTCCTTGACTTACATCGAGGGGCAAAGTATATTGAAGGAGTAATGGCGAAAAGTATCCAGAATCTTGAAGAGACTGAGTATTGGCACAAACTGATGAACCAGAGTTTGGTGCGCTTTTTTATTTTAAAAGCATTACGCGATCACCAGGTGCACGGCTACATTTTGGGTCAGCTCATTGAAAAGTATTCTTGGGGCATCTGTAAGCCAACCGAAGGGACACTTTACCCGGCCTTGAGCGAGCTCGAAAAAGGTGGCTACATTAAAAGTACCAGTGAGATTGTGACGGGGCGCGAACGAAAGATCTATCGCATTACCGATAAGGGCAAGAGCGCCTTCCGAACGGCAGCCAAAACCTGGGCTGAGGCACTGCCCCTCCTCCGTAAGGCGACGATATTGTAGTTTAATCAGTCTCTGATATGCCGCCTACTCTGGCAAAACGATGAGAATGCCAACCACCGCCAAAACGGTGGCTACGATTTGGGTCGTCAGCTCGGGCTTGAGGACGATAAGCGTGGCGGCAATTATGGCCAATAGACCGTAGAAGTAGCGCATAATGTTTAGATCAGAGAAATGATAATAAATAGGATGGTTGCGGCACCGACCATCGAACCAGCAAAAATAAGGAAAGCACCAAACGTATTGGTTTCCGCAGTCGAGAATAGCGGAACACTATCGGCATGAACGAACGATTGAGTGGAAAGGGTAATGGCGAAGGTCAGTAAG
>CAZNEF010000097.1:0-8763 GCA_964572235.1 uncultured Candidatus Saccharibacteria bacterium
CAATTTCGCCCTCTGGCGGATCTGAAGTCGCGTGAGATGAGGGGCAACGACAGGAGAGGTTAAGACAGCAGCGATCTCTTATTGCGTAATGGCAGTACCGACTTTTCTCGAGGAAGACTGATCGAGACGATTCGTTTTTAACCTCATTCGTGTATGCCCGTTGTTTGGGTTTACGCATATTTAGTAATACCTTTTTTCCAGTACTGTCAATTTTCCCGGAAGCTTTGTTACTGTACCTCGCGAATATCGCTAGCTTATAAAGGAGTTTGTTGGCCACTCGGCACTACTTCTGTTTTGTGTTAAATTACTTTCAATCTCTATTTAGATGTTGGCAAAAAACTGATCCGAACCTGCTAATTTAATCTTTTGGTGGGACTTGGTGGGACGAGGTATTTTTCGCTTCTAAACGAGTTTCTTAACAGGCTCTTAGAGGACGAGACTACTACCAAGGCCAACGGTCGTGTCGAGATTTTTGACCAATGTCTCACTGACCGTGATATGGGTTTTGCAGATCATCTCCTTGTAGCCAGCGGCTGAGGGAAGGCGCAAGATAACTCGTGTCTCCCCCGGATGCTCGGTAATGATCGTTTTAATATCCTCGAGGGTAGTCTTGCTTGTGCCGGGCGGCAGGGTGATGTAAAGCGCCTTGTCCACTAAACGCGTCGAAGCGGACGGGTTGAAGACCTTACGGCTATAGCTTTGGGCGGCCGGACCGTCCGGTGAAAGGGCGCGGCTTTGTTGGCGGTACGCGTTGCCCCGTCGTGGTCGGTTCTCTTGGCTCATTAGCCCTAGCTCCTCGCTCGCTTTGAACGAATCGAGGGCTAAGTCCTGAGTCAGCTCCCAAACCTGATTGGCAATAACCTTAATTGCCCCATCTTTGGTCGAAACGCGACCCTCGACAACAACAATCATGTCTGGTTGCCAGAGCGTGTGTGTTTCTTGGTAGAGGCGCGGGAAAACCAAGACCTCGGTCGTTCCAGTTGTATCCTCAAGGCCGACGAAGAGCATGGGTTCGTTGCTATTGGTGATGATCTTCTTTGCCGTCGTTAAAATCCCGGCGACCCGGACCTTTTTGCCCTCCCACTCACTGGTAATTTCATGGATTGGCTTGCCAAAAGTTAGACAAAGGTGCGCTACTTCTTTGAGTGGATGTTCACTTAAATAAATACCCAAAAGCTCTTTCTCCCAGGCCAGGCGTTGCTTTTTTTCGGCGGCCGCCACTTCCGGTAGCGGGATTTTGACAGAATCGGCCAACGTTTCTTTGTTGTTGGTGATGCCGAAGAGATCCATTTGATTGTTTTGGCGCTGTTTCGAGAGGGTCGAGGTATACTTCATAATGATCTCGACACCGGCCAAAAGCTGGTTCCGTTCGCCGAGTGAGTCCATGGCTCCCGCTTTTGCCAAGGCCTCAACAACTTTCTTATTGAGAACTTCGCTCCCGAGTCGGCAGATAAAATCTTCAAGTGATTTGTAGGTGCCGTTGGCACCCCGTTCGGCATAGATTTTCTCGGCAACACCAAGGCCAACATTCTTAATCGCCGATAAGGCGAAGCGAATATTTTCCCCATTTTCCTGGCGTACGACACCAAATTCGACAAAGCTTTCATTGACGTCCGGCGGCAAAACCTGAATACCCATCTTCTCGCACTCGGCAATTTCAATGGCGATCCGATCGAGGTTTTGGAAGTCGCTCGTCAGGAGCGCCGCCATGAAGGCGGCCGGATAGTGGGCCTTAAGATAAGCGGTTTGGAAGGCGATCATGGCGTAGCAGCCGGCATGGGCGCGTACAAACCCGTAAGCGGAGAATTCCTCAAACTGTCGCCAGATCTCTTCCGCCAACTTGACATTAATGTTCGAGGCAGTTTTGCAACCATCAATAAACTTGGCCTTCATCTGCTTCATCAGCGCCGGAATCTTTTTACCCATAGCCTTACGGAGAGTGTCAGCCTCGCCACCGCTAAAACCGGCCAGATCCTTCGACGCTTGCATGACCTGTTCCTGGTAGACGGCGATACCATAAGTGCTACCAAAGGCCTGACTCAATTTAGGATGGAGATACTTTGTCTCTTCGTGCCCGTATTTTCGGGCAATATAGATTGGAATATTGGCCATTGGCCCCGGTCGATAGAGTGCGCACATGGCCATAATATCCTCAAAAACCGTGGGCTTGAGCTCACGGACGTAACGCTTAATCCCGTCTGACTCCAATTGAAAGACGCCCGTGGTGTCGCCACGCGTCAGCAATTGATAGGTTTTCGGATCATCAAGGGGCAGATTGTGAATATCAACTTCGGCCCCGTAGACTTTCTTGATAATGCGAATGGCGTTGCGCATGACGGTCAGGTTGGAGAGCCCCAAAAAGTCCATTTTGAGGAGGCCGATATCCTCGATCGGTTTCATTGAGTATTGGGTGACCTGGCCAACATCACCTTTTTGCGCCGTTTGCACTGGGCAATATTCGATGAGCGGTTTGGGTGAAATGACGATGGCGCAGGCATGCTGTGAGGCGTGGCGGACTGTGCCCTCGAGCTGACAAGAGAGGTCAATGAGTCGTTTAATCGCCGGGTCACTGTCGTAGCGTTGCTTGAGTTCGGGGACCATATCGAGCGATTTTCGTAGTGGAATGTGGCGGCCCTGGATTGGTGGTGGAATGAGTTTTGCAATCGCGTCGACCTCGCCATAGGTCATGCCTAAGGCGCGGCCAACGTCGCGCACCGCGGCGCGGGACATCATGGTTCCAAAAGTAATAATGCCGGCGACGTGATCATTGCCGTATTTTTGACGGACATAGTTAATGATTTCGCCGCGGCGATCATCGGCAAAGTCCATATCGATATCGGGCATGGAGATGCGGTCCGGGTTTAGGAAACGCTCAAAAAGAAAGCCATAAGCTAAGGGGTCAAGGTCGGTAATTTTGAGTAGATAAGCGACAATTGAACCCGCGGCCGAACCGCGGCCGGGGCCGACGTAAATCCCCTGATCTTTGGCCCAGTTGACAAAATCTTGGACAATCAAAAAATAAGAGGCAAAGCCCATGCGGTTAATCGTTTCCAGTTCGTAGGTCAGCTGAGCCGTGGCCTTTTGCCGAATCTCCTCTGTTTGTGTGGCGTAACGATAGGTCATGCCGGCCTCGCAGAGCTTACGCAGATAGTCGGCCTCATTCTGGCCACCGGGGACAGCGAAAGCCGGCAGGTAATTATGACCAAGATCGAGTTCAACCTGGCAGCGCTCGGCAATTTTAACGCTATTGGCGAGAATCTCGGGTACGTCGGCAAAGTGCTCGGCGAAAAACTCGGGGCCCTCCATATGTAAATCAATATCAGCCAAGGTCATACGGTCCTGTTGATCGAGCGAGGCGCCGGTGTTGACGGCCAAGAGGACCTCGTGGGCCTCTTTCTCCTCGTGATAGGCATAGTGGATATCGCCAGTGGCGACTAAGCCCAGGCCCAACTTTTGCGCCAACTCAATAAGCTGCGGGTTTGTCTTCATTTGATCGGCCATTTTCGGATGATATTGAAGTTCGATGAAGAAATTATTTTTCCCGAAGATGTCGATGAACTGTTGCGCGATTTGGGTGGCGCGCGCTGGATCGCCCTGGAGCAAGGCCTGCGGAATCATGCCCCCCAAACACGAGGAAGTAGCAATCAAGCCCTTGGCATGGCGGGCCAAAGTCGGCAGGTCTATCCTCGGCTTATAATAGATGCCTTCCAAGTGGGCAATTGAGGTCAACTTCATCAGGTTCTGATAGCCCTCATAGGTCTCGGCCAGGAGGATCTGATGATAGTAGGCGGCATCGATCTTCGGCTGCTTGTCGGTCAGTTTACGGGGTGCCAAGTATGCCTCGACCCCCAAAATTGGTCGCAAGCCAGCCTTTTTTGCTTTTTGATAAAACTCAATTATGCCATACATGACGCCGTGATCGGTCAAGGCCAAGGCGTTCATGCCTAGCTCTTTGGTCCGCGTAATGAGTTGATCGACCTTTGCCAAACCATCCAACAGCGAATAGTGACTGTGAGTGTGAAGATGGACAAAGCCAGGCTTAATGGGAGTAGATTCGGTGTCGGCCATTATTTTCATATCTTAGCACGGATCCAATAACTCTTGACAATTGATTGATTGATCTGTTAATATAGCTACATATTCACCTGTTCTTGAGACGGAGTTGATCGTATGGCCCATACCAAAGCCAAAGGCACAACCAAAAACGGTCGCGATTCAGCTGCCAAACGCCTGGGGGTCAAGCTTTTTGGCGGGGCAGCCGTGCTTGTGGGCCAGATTATCATCCGTCAGCGTGGCACCAAGTGGCATGCTGGTGATTGTGTGGCTCGAGCGGGCGACGATAGTTTATTTGCTCTTCGAGACGGCACCGTTACCTATTCGACAACTCGGTCGCCTGCTTTTACGGGTAACTTAGAGACGCGTCGCGTCGTTTCCGTTAAACTTTAGATTTTAAGACCAGGGTTTTTCGCCGTTTTTTTGTTTTTTAAAAAAGATGTGGCTGAGGATAGGTTGGGTTATTGACAGGCGGTCGATAGCCTTCCCCTCTTCGGAGGCTGACAGTGTTTAGCTGTCAGATCTTTGTGCGGCCATCCACGACCGCACTGACAAAGCCCCTTTGGGGTCGCGTGAGAATACGCGTTGCTACCTCGTAGCGGTCGGAGAGCTCCGGCCAAGCGACCAACCTCGGTCGCATCGTGAGATTCTCATGTGGGTGAGGGAAATGACAACGAAAACGAAAGGCCTGCCCCGCCGACAGAACAGCCATCGGGCTGATCAGGCGACCGGGCTGCGCGAGTTCGTCAGGCGGGCCATGAAACAGGTGCCCGGCGCGGTCGCCGACACTAGTGACTCATTTAGGGGCACGGTCGCGATCAGCTCCGTGTCCAAGGTGCTCCCCTACAAGCTGGAGTACCTGCCTTGCTTACTGGCCTTTGGCCGGTTAGGAAGGGACCGCCTCACTGGGCAGGTCATCGCCGCCTTCCGCTCGTGCGGCGATCTCCGCTGGGTCTGCGTGTCTACGTCTCGCAGCGACAGCAACGCCAGGCCGTGGTGGGTTTTTTACTTCTCCGTCTCGACTGGCGAGGGAAGCTACCGGCTGACCATTGGCAATGCGCCGCCGGTTTCACGAGTCTAGAGCCATCGGCCCACCTCTCAGTTTCGAGGGGTGGGCCACACTTTTCCTCTAAAATCCTTGCAAAATCTGATCTATATGATATAAAAGAAACACGATCGAGGAATAAAATGAATATTTTGGCCGAAATCACTAAATCCCATCTTAAGAAAAATGTCCCTGATCTCGCTATTGGTGACACGATTCGCGTCCATCAACGCATCCGTGATATTGACGCTAAGGGTAAAGAACGCGAGCGCATTCAGATTTATGAAGGCATTGTGATCGCTCAAAAGCATGGTCTCGGTATTGAAGGGACAATCACCGTCCGCAAAATGGCCACAGGTGGCATTGGTGTCGAACGGGTTTTCCCCTTACATTCACCAAACATTGTGAAGATTGAACGACTCAAGTCTGCTCAGGTTCGCCAGAGTAAGCTCTACTATCTGCGCGATGTTAAATCGGCGGCCATGCGCCTGTCGAAAGAGCGACGCCACGCTGGCAGCTGGGAAGAAAAGGGGGCCGAAGCCGAAATTGCCGCTTTGGAGGCTGAGACAGCCCAGGCAGCCGCTGAAAACGCCGAGGAAAAATCGGATAGTGAAGAGATTGAAGCAACTGAAGCATTGAGTGACACGACGGCCGAGGCCGAGGCTGAAGCGGAAGAGCCGACAAAGTCAGTCGTTAAATAGAGCCTATGTCTGATTACAATCACGAGCTGGGTGCCTCTGGTGAACTTGAGGCCACCCAGTTTTTGTTGCAAAAGGATTATCGGTTACTTGCCAGAAACCTGAAAACCCGTTATGGTGAAGTGGACATTTTAATGGCCGATGGTCCGACCCTAGTTATCGTTGAGGTGAAGACAAAAACAAATCTTCTCTATGGTCAACCGCTGGAAATGATCACGAAGGCCAAGAAATGCAAGCTGACGACACTGGCGCTTCATCTCGCAACGCGCTATAATAAGATAGATTATCGGATCGATGTTGTCGCTATTGACCGCTCGACAAGGCCGACTCGCATTGAACACATTATCGCCATCTAATGAACTCATGGCAAAATTCATTGGTAAGCTGCAACAGGAGAAAATGATGTCTGAAAAGGAAAAACAATTCCTCACCGTATATCTCTATACGCCTCCTCATTGTTTTTCTTTTTCATCTCTATTTTCTCCTGTTTCGTTCCTAATCGAGTTTTGTCATGAGTTCAAATGAACTACCTATGTCCGAAGACACGCCAACTGCCATTCGCACTCGTTTTGCGCCATCGCCGACAGGCAAACTCCACATCGGTAGCGTCCGCACCGCCCTTTTTGCTTATCTTTTGGCGAAGCATCACCATGGAAGCTTCATCTTAAGGATTGAAGACAGCGATAGAACGCGCTCAAGTAAAGAATCTGAGGCTGATGTTTTAGCTGGCCTCGCTTGGCTTGGTCTCGATTGGGATGAGGGCCCAATTGCCACCGATCGAAAGGGTGGCAAGGGCGAACACGGCCCGTATCGCCAGACCGAACGAACTATTATCTATCAAAAATATATCAAAAAGCTGCTCAAAGGCGGTCTCGCTTATGAACGCAATGGGGCGACGTGGTTTCGCATTCCTGAGGCGCGTCGCAGTATTGAGGGCGATCGGATCCGTTTTTACGACCTTATTAGAGGTGAAATATCGGTACCGACGGAAACGATTGAAGATTTTGTCATTGTCAAAAGCGATGGCACGTCGCTCTTTTTGCTCACTAATACGATCGATGATCACGAAATGAAGATTACCCACGTCATTCGTGGTGAGGATCATATTTCGAATACATCCAAGCAGGTTTTGCTGGCCGAGGCCCTTGGTTACCCAATCCCGAAATATGCTCATGTACCAATCATCATGAACCCAGATCGAACAAAGATGAGCAAGCGGGTTGGCTCGACCGCCTTGGCTGAATTCAAGGAGGACGGTTATTTACCCGAGGCCATAGTCAACTTTTTAGCCTTTTTGGGCTGGTCGTCTGGCGATGATCGAGAGATATTTAGCCTCGATGAGCTGATTCACGAATTTTCGATAGAGCGGATTGGCAAAAGCGGCAGCATCTTCAACGTTGAGCGTCTTGATTACCTCAATGCTCATTATATCCGACACTACAATCTTGATCGCTTAGCCGAACTGGTGATCGCCGACTTTTGGGATTACCAGGTTTTGGGGCATCGGCCTGAGGACATGGATTATTTTAGGGCCGTCTTGTTATTGATTCGGGAGCGGATGGTAAAGCTCTCCGACTTTCCCGCTCTCGCCCGATATTTCTTCCGTTCGCCGCGCTATGGCGCCAAACTTTTGGTCTACAAAGATAGCGACACAAAGCGAACCTTGGTTGGCTTGAAGCTTATCATTAATCGCTTGGAGAGCGCTGCCGACAGCGTCTGGAAATC
This sequence comes from uncultured Candidatus Saccharibacteria bacterium, assembly GCA_964572235.1. GTDB lineage: Bacteria > Patescibacteriota > UBA1384 > CAYGGE01 > CAYGGE01 > CAZNEF01. The sequence goes on from CAZNEF010000097.1 coordinate 7,522, forward strand.
GGTTGAGGCGTTGCATGACATGCTTGTTTTTGTGGCCAAAAACAACAAACTGCACAACGGCGATGTCTTTTGGCCGACACGAGTCGCTCTTTCCGGGGCCGCGGCTAGTCCCTCGCCAGCCGAGATGCTTTATTTGCTCGGTAAGGATGAGTCTTTGCTGCGCCTGAAATCGGCGCACAAAGAGCTGCTTAAGCCCTAGAGCCGCTTGCCTCAAGGTTGATAACCCCTTATTCCGGGATCGTCTAGTGGTAGGACGACAGACTCTGAATCTGTTAACCTTGGTTCGAATCCAAGTCCCGGAGCCATTATAAAAGTTTTCACCTGAGTAATTATGAATAAACCCCTTATCCTCCTGGTTATCGCCGACAGTACGCAAACCGGAGCTCCCGTCCAGGTTCTCATTTTGGCCGAGGCGCTCAAGGTTTATTACGACGTGCACGTTGCTTCGCCGGCTGGCTGGCTGGCCACGAGGCTTGAGGCAACCAAAATCAGTATTCATGAAATCAAAAGTCAGTCGGTGCTTGGCCAAAAGGCGGAGTTACAGGTAATATATCGGGACTTACGTCCGGCCATAATTCACTGTCATGGTGTCCGAGCTGGCATCGCTGGACGAATGGCGGCTCAAAACTACGCCCATGGTACTAAGGTTGGCATCATCTACACCGAACATTTATGGACGGCTGACTTCCATTTACCGAGCCGTTTGCGCGAGCGTTTGCAGCTCGAAACGCTCCGCTACCTTAGCCGTTCGACCGACCAGACGATCGCCGTTTCACGGGCGGTAAAAACTTTTTTACTTGATCACCATTTGGCTGATCGGCAAAAAACGACGCTCATTTACGGTGCGGTCTTGCCGGTCGAGCCAACTAAACACCCGGTGACGCAGCCGATTATTGGCAGTCTTGGTCGACTGACCTACGTCAAGGGTATCGATCGACTTTTCGAAGCATTGCCGGCGGTGCTTGAGGATTGCCCTGACCTGATCTGCCGCATTGCCGGTGATGGACCGGAAAAGGGACGCCTCATGGCCATGGCCCGGGCGCTGCACATTAACAACTCGATTGAGTGGCTGGGTGAGGTTGAAGCTGCCGACGATTTTTACCGTTATCTGCAAATCTACATCCAACCCTCAACGAGTGAGTCTTTTGGTTTAGCCGCTCTAGAAGCGATGTCGGCAGCCGTTCCCGTCATTGCCGCCAAAGTCGGCGCTTTGCCCGAGCTTATAGACGACGGCGTAAACGG
>CAZNEF010000098.1:0-7202 GCA_964572235.1 uncultured Candidatus Saccharibacteria bacterium
CATCTTACCGAGGCCTTTCAGATACCCACCGAGACGATTCAGGATCCTGGATTCCAAGACGCGGTCAGTGTTGGCTACCACAACTTAATCAAGAAATACGAATACTATAAGGATGATGACGGACGCAATCTCAATGGACAAGAGAACCTTAGGGACGCCATGTGGCTTCGTCAGCGGTATGGTCTTTCTGCTGAATTAGCCGAGATGCTTGGCCAGAATGAGTTTAGTCAGCGATTGCGCCGTAATCCTAAAGAAGCAGTGATCATGCATGCTACGCTTGAGTTGAATCCAGAGTATGTTGAGAAAACTGGCCAAGCCGTAGTTATCGAAAAGCTCAACGAAGGTGACATTGAGTCTGTCATTGAGATTCGTAACAGGTTAAACCTGTCGAGCGAATTTATGGCCAGCCCGGAAGTTCAAGATGCGGCTCAGAGCGGTGTTAAACAACGTTTAATGTCTTCGGATCGTTCGATCAAACAAGACGATTGAAACTACTCAGTAGCCAGGAACTAATAACCGCTGGTTGGTCAAACTGCCTGAGTTTAAAAAGGAAACGCATTAGCTTAGAAAATATCTAGCTGGTGCGTTTCCTTTTTATTGATGGTTTGATTAATTAACTTTCAAATAAGCGAGTAATTCCCGACTCTCTTTTAGTATTAATTCGGGATAATCTAAGCTATCATATAAATTGAATCGCAGAAAATCGTCCGTCGCCGTCTGCCATAGGATAGTGAGTGTAAAAACTCACTATTTTCCTATACAGTAGGGTATGTCTTAACGGGTTCAAAATAAAGAATCCCATCTTTTAACCTGAGGTTCGAGCCGCCTATTTATTGAATTATGTACTGACGCATGCACGAATCGCCATTTTGAAAGTCCTCCAGGGAAACTTTGGCAAATTCTAGCTTTTCTTCCACAAGTTCGATAAGTGTCTCAACAATTCTTGACTGACTCAGATTCGCCAAGCTATGTATGCAAATAAAAAGGCCCGTGCCAGGCGGCCGGTACCTCTTTGAACGTCTTAGTCGTAGACATTGCTGTCGTTCGGACTATTGTCCCGTCTTACCCTGCTGGGTTGCCTGCATGGCTTTGGCATAGACCGCCTTTGCCGCTTCGGCTAGCTTGGGGTCGGTGACCAGGGCATCGATGAACTGGGGAATCTCGTCCAGTATGACCACCCTCGCGATCGGGGGCATACCCTCGGTGTAGTCGTAGATGGCCATGAACAGCATCAACACGATGCCATTCGCTGACAGCTCCCTACCGGCATCCTTGAGAAGGATGGGGTAGAATTGCCCCTGGAAGTGGAGGTGGTCATTGACCGCAATAAGACGCTGGAGCATCTCATCCGCGGCGGGAAGAACGATAACGCCTTCTTCGCGTTGTCTCATGGTATTGCCTCAAAGAGAGGGCATGTCAGTGGATGGTTACTTGCATTGCAAGTTCCATCGTGACTCACGATTATAACATAAAAATCTAGTTTGCCAAGGCCTTTGTTCGCTATTCGTTGACAGAGCCTCCGGCAGCGTGTTCACGAGGGGAAGATTCCACTTAAGCAAGCGGCACAATCGGCTACGTAAGTAGATCTTTACGGCTAGTCTTTACATTTGGCACATTAAGTAAGAAAAAGAAGCAATTAATGCTCAGCAAGTGGACCGACCGATCTCTTAAATAAAAGACTCTATTAGCAAAAGCTAAGCTATTGATTCAAATTAAAGATTAGAAAATAGTTAGTGCCTCAAGCGATCTTTTTAAAGTATCGCTCGAGTACTAGACGCTGGTCGTTCGGTATATTGTAATTATCTAGGCTTCCTCTTTCAACCCAGGCATAATCAGTGATCTCGTCCTGTTTAACCGAGAAACTTTCTGGCATGCTAGGAAGAGTTGAAGAGTAAAGAATACCAACTAAAAGGTCGGCGTTTGACCAGCCCCAGCGAAAGAAAACATCCTCAAGCTCTAGGTCGGTGAGGGTAATGCCAATCTCTTCATTGGTCTCACGGATACAGGTCTGTAACGGTGTTTCACCCTCCTCGATTTTGCCGCCAACAAACGTCCAGTGATCCCCTGTTTTTCCTTTAAGCATTAGTACTTTTTGTTTAACGGCCAAGATAACGCCAACCCCAATAATTGCCGTCTGTGTTTTTTGACTCATAGTGCCTCCACTGGGCGATCAACCAACTTTGAAATTCTTAATTATTACGTCCTACCTATCTGAATAGATCTAATTAGAAGAAGAATTTGTCCGATTATCGTTCGTAACTCAGCGCCTGGTCGTCAAAACCGCTGACCTCACCGGCCGACTTGCCGGGAAAAATCTCCATTTTCAATTTTCGTTTATCGGTCAGCTGAAATAAAACTGTGCCGCTCATGCCGCTGTTGGCGCGGGCGCGGATATGGGGCCGGTAGCCGTCGAGCCCATTCCAGGTGGCGCCGCTGTCGGCTAAGTAATATTGAATTTGCGCTAAAGAATATTTAACTATGCCGGTACTCTGCTCGACATTGGCCGGATCGGGCATGTTGCCGATGACCGCGAACTGTTTCGGTTCGCCTTGATAGTTGCCAAATGAAACGACAATTTGATTTGGGTCAATGCCATCATAGACGACGGAAAGATGGGTCTTGTAGTAGTCCTCAGCCTTCGTGCCGCCGTAGCCACCGCTACCTTCGAGAAACCAGTTGCCGACTAACTTACCGTCACTATCCCAATCAATTTTACCGAAACGCGGCGCGACTTCGCGCGTATCGAGAGCTAAAAGCTGGCTTTTGAGTGGCTCTTTAGTGTAATCAAAGAGGTCAACCATGTGCAATTTCCAACTCTCGCGCTTATATTGGTCAGGACTGACAAAACCGGTCAAAACCGAGTCGTCGTTTTCGACCCAGACATCAATACCGTAGGCGGTCGGCAGACCGGTATACCCGATCAGCTCGCCTTCCTTGACCTTGTAGTTTGGTGTGGCCGTATGCGGGTTTTGGAGGTCGCCGACCGTGTCGCCGAGGGCGCCGGCAAATCTAACCATATTGCTAAAGCGAACGCGAAAGGTGCAGGTGGCGTCGATACTCAGTGAGTAGTCGTCGTAGTTGCCAGATGGGCCGGTGCGCGGTGTCCGATCAGTGCGGGTGACGACGCCAGCGAGCGGGGCGTAAACAGCGGCCTGGCGCGGCGGGCTCTCCGTCGATCCTTTAATGTAAATATAGCCATGATCAATAGGGGTGACGTGGCCACCGATCATCAGTCCCATCGGTTGAACCATGGCGATTTCCTTGAGATCAATCGGTGAGGCGCCGATCATCGCCGGGCCTTCGCCGATACAGGCCGACGAACCTTTTCCAAACCGGATTTTACTTTTATCGCAACCGGTCGCCGTTTCACTCGGGCATGCTGTCAGTCCCGATCCGACGGAAGCTGAAGCTGGCGTTGTTGCTCGCGAAGTTGCCGAGGCGGACTTTACTTTAACGGTTGGCGTGGCCGTCGAGCCCGACACTAACACAGGCGTCGCGGTCGACAAGGCAGTCGGGCTGGCGATCGGCGTGGCCGTAATCCTCGCCACGATCGTCATCTGAACTGGCTTTTGTTGACTATGAGCGACGATAACGGCCGTTGTGCCACCACCGATCACCACGACGAGTCCGAGCAATACGAGCTTCGGCCAGCCGAGCTTGATGAGAATTTGTCCCAATCGTATCATTATAAATAACTATCGCACCGTTGGTTCGGGAAAGCAATAAATTAGATGCATAGGTTGCGCTTAGCCGACAAATGCTTTACCTTGAACTAAGGAGGCCAATGGTTATGGCGCAAGAACGCTTTGCCGAAATCATTAAAGAAGTGGCTTCGAAACCGGCCGAAATGCTCGATCGGGCGGCGACAACGACTGAGAAAATTGGCGAAACGCTGAGCCGGCAACGTCCAATTCAAGAGGTGCGTCATTTTTGGCATGGTCTCGGCCCGGGACTGACCACGGGCGCTTCAGATGACGACCCATCTGGGATCGGCACCTACTCACAGGCGGGTGCTCAATATGGCAACCAACTGCTCTGGCTCGCCGCTTTTACTTTCCCCCTCATGGCGATTGTCCAGGAGATGTGTGCTCGAATTGGATTAGTCACCGGACGGGGCTTGGCCGCCAACGTTCGTCACCATTACGCCAAGCCGATACTCTATCTGTGCGCCACGCTTTTATTGATCGCGAACATTTTCAATATTGGCGCTGACTTAGGGGCCATGGCGCAGGCGACCCAGCTTTTGGCACCGCGGTTACCCTCTTGGCTACTCCTACTGGTTTTTGCCGTTGCCAGCCTTTTGATGCAAATATTTATTAATTACGCCAAATACGCTAAATATCTAAAATACTTAGCCCTCGTCCTCCTCGCCTATATCGTCACTGCCTTCACGATCAAGGGGTTTGATTGGCGTCAGGTATGGCAGGCTGCCTTTTGGCCAAGCCTGACATTCTCTAAGGATCAGATTTTCCTTATCTGTGCTATTTTAGGGACAACGATCTCGCCCTATCTCTTCTTTTGGCAGACCTCTCAGGAAGTTGAGGAGCAGATTGCAGAGGGGAAAGTAACCATTGCCGAGCGCCGGGGTACCAATCAGCCTGAACTAAAAAAAATGCGCCTCGACGTTTGGGCTGGTATGTTTCTTTCTAATGTCGTCATGTTTTTCATTATCGCCGTCTGCGCTGCGACGCTCTTCAAGCAGGGTCTAACGATTGAGACGGCCGCTGACGCGGCCAATGCCTTACGCCCGCTGGCTGGTAATGGTGCTTACTGGCTCTTCGCCATCGGCATCATTGGTACTGGGTTAATCGCCGTGCCCGTGCTAGCTGGCTCGTCTGCCTATGCGCTCTCGGAAAGTTTCGGCTGGCGCTCGGGTCTCTTCCGGAAGCTCAATGATGCCTCGGCCTTTTATGGTATTATCATTATTTCGATGGTTGCCGGGTTTGTGATGAACTTTGTTGGTATCGATCCGATCAAAGCCTTGATTTATTCGGCCATTTTAAATGGATTAGTAGCGCCGATGGTGCTTGTCTTGATTGTCCAAATTGCGAGCGACAAAAAAATTATGGGTCAGTGGGCCAATCACACGGCTGTGACTTGGCTCGGTTGGCTGGTCATCGGCCTCATGGTGGCCGCCGGGGCGGCGGTCATTATCTCTTTATTTCTTTAAGTAGGGCGGCTAAGGTCCGCGGCTCGGTCTCCGCCTTAAAAAAGTAGCCAGCGGCTCCGAACTGCTTACCGTGCTCGGCGCCGGTCTCTTCCTGAATATTAGTCAGTAAATAAACCGGAATTTGTGCTGTTTCCGGGTTGGCCTTTAGCTGTTTTAACGTATCTAGGCCATTGACGTTCGGCATGATGACATCGAGGAGAATAATATCCGGTTTCTCCGCCTGTGCCTTTTCGAGAGCGCTCTGACCATCGGTAGCGACTATCACAGTGAAACCCTCCATGACCAACTTTTCCATATACATAGTGATGATTGCCGGTTCGTCGTCGACAATTAAGATCTTCATCGTGCTCATCTTTAGGCCTTTACTTTTACTAAGGGAAAACGCAATCGAAAGGTCGTGCCTTGATTGACGGAAGAGTTAAAACTGATCGAACCCCCGTGGTACTCAACGATCCGTTTGACAATGTAGAGACCTAAGCCGGTACCTTTGGCATCTTTGGTCATGCTGTTGCTGGCTCGATAAAAACGCTGGAAAATCCGTGCTTGCTCCGCCTCAGGAATACCGATACCTTGGTCGCTAACGGCGATCACGACATCGTGCCCGGTGCTACTTTTCTCACTCAAAGCAGAAACGTCGATTAACTGGCCGGGATCCGAATATTTAATGGCGTTATCGATTAAGTTATTGAGAGCCTCGGCAAGGTGGGTCTCGTTACCCATAATAATCAGCCGTTCATCAGCGTCCGACAGTTTGAGACTAATTTGATTTTGACTGGCTTTTTGTTGTAAGCCAGCGATAACTTTCGGTAACATCTCGTTTAATATGACCGGTGTGTGATTGTGCGCCAAAAATTCGTCACGATCCAAATGGGTAATACCAAGCAGATCCTTAACGATCTTCATCAAACGTAGGCTACCACCGTGGACCTGATTGATGTACTCAACCTGTTTGGCGGTTAGTTGTCCAGCATCACCTTCAAGAAGCATTGAGGTATAGCCGCGAATGATCGAAAGTGGCGTATTGAGTTGGTGGGTTGTGATGGAGACAAACTCCTGTTCAATCGCTTCAATGTCCTGCAGCTTCGTGTCGACACGTCGCAGCTGAGACTGGGCGAACTCACGTTCCTCCTGTTCACTTCGGAGTTGGATGGCCAAGGTACGGGTAAAGATGGTCAAAATAAAGAGAAGAATGATTTGAAATGTGCCGAAGTAGAGGGGTTGGGTCGTGTTAATGCCGCTGTTTAAGATAATGTTACCGGCGATGAAGAGGCTGGCGACGCTAGCAATGACGAGCGAGTTCATGATATCGAGGGCCATGGCCGCCGAGGCAATTGGCAAGATGTAAAGGCTAAAAAAATAGATACTGTAATCTTTGGCTACAGTCGCTAAGATGCCGATAAAGATGACATCGGCGATATCTTTAATATAGTGGCGTTGTTTGTCGTTAAACGACTGATAGATGACCGTGTAGTAGAGCAGGGCAAAGGCAATAACAAGGCCAATCAACCAAAGACTGGTAACGTCATCAAAGAGCTTTTGTGTAAAAAGGCGGGCGACAACAACAACGCCGATGACCAGTAACCACACCAGACCTTCGGTGAAATGGCTGAGCGGTACGTGTCGGATGATTGGAGCGCGCTTGGTGATGAGATGTTCCACATGACTCCTTATGCCCAAGCATAGCATTGGACGGCGTTTGTCGCTAGCTGTTTTGAAGGCTCAGTGCTATATTATAAGTGTCAGATAAACTGACTTCCGAGGCTTAATGACTAAAGCGCAGCACAAGCAAGCGATCTCTCCGTTTTTCTATGCTGGTAATCAAACCGGCGTTCTATTGATTCATGGTTTTACTGGCACTCCCGATTCGCTACGACCAGTCGCAAATCACCTCAATGCACTTGGATTCACCGTCTCAGCCCCGCTCCTCGCCGGGCATGGCAGTACCAAAGAAGCCTTGGGCAAGACCAGCTGGAAAGACTGGTATGCGACCTGCAAGCAGGAACTTTTGGATTTGCAAAAAAAACACACAAAC
>CAZNEF010000099.1:0-3300 GCA_964572235.1 uncultured Candidatus Saccharibacteria bacterium
TTTCTTCGGCCGCCATTACGCACGACCGGTCTTGGCTCTTTAAGAGCGAAGCCCATAAGGTTGAGGAGCTAACCGAAGCCGAGCTTGAGGCCGGACTGATCGATCCCGACTGGCCTCATCTCGCTCACTGCAGCCGCCAGCAGGCCTATGCCGCGGCTATTACCTATGGCACGAACAACGAGTTTGGTTTCGACTATCTACGCGACAACATGGTCAATCGCCGCGAGAATATGGTTCAGCGTGGCCACCGCTACGCCATCGTCGACGAGGTTGACTCCATTTTGATCGATGAGGCGCGCACGCCGCTTATTATCTCGGCGCCGGCTGAAGAATCGGCTAGTGCCTATGCCCAATTCGCCACCATCACCAGGTCACTCAAGCCGGAAACTGACTACACGCTCGACGAAAAAGAGCGGGCCGTGGCCGTCACTGAGGCGGGTATTGCCACCGTCGAGCAGATCACCAGCATTAGCAATTTTTACGATGCCCATAACATTATCAACGTCCACCATCTTGAGGCCGCGCTCAAAGCCGAGACCCTTTTCAAGCGCGATAAGGACTATGTCGTACGCGATGGCGAAATTATTATTGTCGATGAATTTACCGGACGGCTTATGGAAGGCCGCCGTTACAGCGAGGGTCTACACCAAGCGATTGAGGCTAAAGAGGGCGTCGAAGTGAAGCGCGAAAGCGATACCCTAGCGACAATCTCCTTTCAAAACCTCTTTCGCATGTACGACAAGCTCTCGGGCATGACAGGTACCGCCGAAACAGAGGCGGAGGAGTTTCACAAGATTTACCAGCTCGAAGTGGTAATAATCCCGACCAATCGACCGATGGTGCGCACCGATAATCAGGACTTTATCTACAAAAGTGAGCTGGCCAAGTATCAAGCCGTTGTTGCCAATGTCAAGGAACGCCACGACGCAGGCCAGCCGGTTTTGATTGGCACAATTTCGGTCGCCAAAAATGAGTTGCTTTCGCGGCTGCTACAAGAAGCGGGCGTCAAGCATCAGCTTTTGAATGCCAAGCATCACGAACAAGAAGCCCAGATTATCGCCCAAGCCGGGCGTCTCGGCGGGGTGACGGTGGCGACCAATATGGCCGGCCGTGGCGTCGATATTATTCTCGGCGGTATGCCGTCGGACAAAGATGAGGCCGCCAAGGTCCGTGCGCTCGGTGGTTTGCATGTCATTGGCACGGAACGCCATGAATCGCGGCGCATAGATAATCAGCTCCGGGGCCGGGCTGGCCGCCAGGGCGACGCCGGCTCATCAATTTTTTACGTTTCCATGGAAGATGATCTAATGCGCATTTTCGGTGGCGATCGGATGAAATCAATTATGGAAAAACTCGGGATACCTGACGATGAGGCGATTCAGCACGGCATGATTAGTAACTCTATCGAGCAGGCCCAGAAACGGGTTGAGGGTCATAACTTTGATATTCGTAAACATCTAGTTGAGTACGACGATGTCATGAATAAACATCGAACTGTCATGTATCGGAAGCGCCGGGAGATTTTGGAATGCCAGCCGGATAAAGAAAGTTGGTTGCATGAGGATATTCTGGATATGCTCGCCGTCGAAGAGCAGCCAACCTTCACCGCCAAACTCGAGCGTTTCGGTCTAGAACCGATGAAGGCGCTCGAGAAAGTAATTTATCTCCATGTCATTGACCGCTATTGGATCGATCATTTGAACGCCATGCAGGATTTGCGTGAGGGCATTGGTCTGCGTGGCTATGGCCAGCACGACCCGCTCGTTGAGTACAAGCACGAGGCTTATGATTTATTTCAGCGCCTCTTGCAGGCGATCGACGACGAGGTAATCGAGCTTTTACTGAAAGCCGAGCTTGTCCAGACACCGCAAACCCTCGTTGCGCCTGTACGTACTTTGACCCTCCAAGGCGCCGATGAGGCCTTAGCCGGCGGCGCCTTAACCAATATGGCAGTGGCCGAGACAAGTGCGCCGACTGGGGCACACGTTACCAAGGATCTATCTAAGAACCTCGAGGCTGAAGCGTCGGAAGGTGGGGTTCAAGTTTCGGTACGGAGGGCGGGTACGCCTAGCATAACCAGTGAGTACGCCAAGGTTGGACGCAACGCACCCTGCCCTTGTGGCAGCGGTAAGAAGTACAAGAAGTGCCATGGGAAGTAAAATATGAAGAATCCCAACAATAATTACGCATTCATTAATAGCCAGAACCTAAATCTAGCAATTAAGGATTGTGGTTGGGATTTGGATTTCGGTCGGTTCTTCGTATACCTGCATGACAAGTATAAAATATCTAAATAAAGCATATATTGATTAAGTAAATTAACCAAAGAAAGGAATAATCATGACAAAGTTCGTCTACATCTACCACGGTGGTGGCGCCGCCGGCAAAACCCAGGAAATAATTGACGCTTCCATGAAAGAGTGGGAGAAGTGGTTTGGTCAGATCGGTGAACATCTCGTCGATGCCGGTGCGCCATTTGGCAAGGTCATGAGCGTTCAGGGTGAAAAGGCGAGCACTGGGGCGGACAACCAGGCGACTGGCTATAGTATTGTCAATGCGGGAAGCCTTGAGGAAGCGACAAACTGGGCCAAGATGTGCCCAGTCGACAAAGACGGCGGCTCGGTTGAGGTCTACGAAACCTTGCCGATGTAGAATTCTCGAATATTATACACATATTGACAAACGCACTATAACCACGTAAAGTATATATTTATCTGAGGGTTATGGAAGGGGGTAAGTGTCATGGATCCGGTCGCGACCGCAGTCGTTGTCTTCGTGGTATTTTGTGCGGTGGTCGTAATCGTTTTCTTCGCTAGCTAGAAACATCCGCCAGGTGCCAAGCACCTGGCGGATACCCCAAAACTGAAGCCTCAAAATCCTAGTATTATCAAATTAAAAGTGTTATGATAAGTTTAATAATAATCAAGTGTGGAGGTAACATGGCAACATATACAATGACGTGCGACATGGATCATGGTCCAATGACTATGTCAGTCACAGCGGAAAGCGACGACATGGCCATGGAGGAAATGATGTCCAAGGTACGACCGCATTTGGCCGAAATGCACCAGGACATGAACATGGACGACAGTGGGCTCATGGAGATGATTAAGGGCAAGTGGCACAAAGAAGGCTAATATAGCCTACACGACAAAAAAAGCTCGAGGCAACTCGGGCTTTTTCGTATCTTCCCATAAGGCAAGCCATAAGGTATAATTAGGCTATGAATAAGATCCTCATTCTCTACGCCAGCTTGACCGGCATGACCATGGAGATCGCGACCACGCTCTGTCAGCGTCT
>CAZNEF010000100.1:0-1752 GCA_964572235.1 uncultured Candidatus Saccharibacteria bacterium
CTGCCGAACGCGATGTTTCGTGCCGCGGTTGACGGCAACCCCGAAACAATCCTTTGCCATCTTTCTGGTAAAATGCGCAAAAACTTTATTAAGGTTTTGCCCGGGGATCGTATCTTATTCGATATGTCACCCTACGATCTCACAAAGGGTCGGATTACGAGACGTCTTAAGCCTGGCGAGGAAGGTTTAAAAAAGTCTGAACCAGTCTTGCCAATTCCGACTCCGGAAACAGAAACCGTGGTATCCAAAAGCGAGGTTGAAAATGCAGGTTAAACCATCAGTGAAAAAGCGCTGCTTAAAATGTAAAATCATCCGCCGTCATCGGAAGGTTTTAGTGATCTGTGAAAATCCTCGCCATAAACAGCGACAAGGTTAAGGAGATTTATGGCTCGTATTGCTGGTATTAATATTCCGAATAATAAAAATCTCGAAATTGGTCTGTCATATTTATACGGCATTGGCCGAAGTGCGGCAATTAGAGTTGCCATCGAAGGCAAGCTTGATCCGTCAACGAAGATCAGCGATCTCTCTGAAGCCGAGCTTGAGCGCGTTCGTTCGATAATTGACCGAACTTGTAAGGTTGAGGGCGACTTGCGCATGGAGGTTAATCAGAATATTAAACGACTCAAAGAGATTGCTTCCTACCGTGGCAACCGCCATAGTCACAATCTACCGGTACATGGTCAGCGAACTAAGACAAATGCACGTACCAAGCGTGGTCGTAAAGTGACCATGGGCTCCGGTCGTAAAAAGTCATCGGAAAAGACATAGCGTAGCGTCGAAAGGTTTTTATGCCGCCAGTCAAGAAAACAAATATGCGTAAGAAGACCCTTCGTAGTGTATCGAAGGGCAAGGTTTTTGTGCAAGCAACTTTTAATAATACAATCATTACTGTCACCGATGCTCTGGGCAATGTCCTTTCTTGGGCCACAGCCGGTGGTTCAGGTTTTAAAGGGGCGCGCAAATCGACGCCTTACGCCGCACAGGTAACGCTCAAAAATGCGATCGAGAAAGCAAAGAGCTATAATTTAGAAACTGTTGATGTTTTTGTCACTGGTGTTGGCCAGGGTCGCGAATCAGCTGTGCGGGCCCTTCAAGGGACGGGTATTATGGTCGGCAGTATTAAAGATACGACACCGATCGCCCACAATGGTACCCGGGCCAAGAAGCCGCGACGCGTCTAAAGTTGATTGTGAGGAATTATGTCTAAACGTATTGAATTACCCAAATATTTGCGGCTCAAGGCCCAGACCAAAACGCAAACGACTCGGCCCACCGGACGCAGTTCGAAGCTTTCTGAGTATGGCAAGCAGTTACGCGAAAAGCAGAAGGCGCGCTTTGCCTATGGGCTGCGTGAGAAACAATTCCGTAATTACTTTACTCGAGCGACGCGTACTGGAGCGGCCACGGGCGAAATACTGCTCCAATTTCTCGAACGTCGCCTTGACAATGTACTCTATCGTCTAAGCGCCACGGCCAGCCGAGCCCAAGCGCGCCAGATGGTCTCTCATGGCCATGTGCTAGTTAACGGTAAAAAAGTTAGTATCCCATCATACCTTGTGAACGAGAATGATACGATTGAATTGGCTGGGGTACCGCCTCAACCGCGCGAAGTCGAAATTCCCAGTTGGTTATCGTTCGATAAAAAGAAAAATGTGGGTAGCGTTGATCATTTACCATTACGCGACGATATCGATTTGGACATTAACGAACAATTAATCGTTGAATTTTACTCCCGTTAGTTTATAATCT
>CAZNEF010000101.1:0-7336 GCA_964572235.1 uncultured Candidatus Saccharibacteria bacterium
AGGCCCACTACATGCAGCTCCTCGCTAAACGTCTTGAGGTCAAGGAGACGGTCATTCAGCAGGCTATGAGCCAGGTGAAGGTCGTGTCTGCCACTAAGATTGAGGATCAGCCAATCGCCAGGGAACCGCTTCGCACCGAGGAAACGCTCCTCGGCATTTTGGCGAGGAATAAAAATCTCCAAGTAGCGCATAACGATCTGTACAAAGAGCTACTAAAATGGTATAATAAACCAATAAATGATCTCGTCTTTGCCATTGAGGCACAGTATCGCGGATTGGCAGCGGCCGAGCTCCAGGCCGAGCTTGAGCTTCTGATTAAGCGCTATCAAAAGCAGCGGCACGAGCAGCTTATGGCTGATTTTGCCGAAAAGATTCGCCAAGCTGAGTCCGCGGGTAGTCGCGAATCGGTGAAGCGACTCCTGGCCGAGTTTCAGGATTTACTCAAACGCTAACAACCTATAGTAAAACTCTTTTGGTAGCTGCAACAGGAGAAAGTATGACTGCAAAACAAAAACAATTCGTCTCTAATTCTTCCTGTTTCGCTCCTAAAAGAGTTTTACCATAGGTTTAAGGATTATCTATGCCCAAGAAAATGCGCTACGTCATTGAGGAGGACACCAATGACTACCCAGGCACGATCCGCGATCTAATCAATAAGGGTAAGGGTCACGGCTTTGTCACCTACCAAGAAGTTTTGCAGGCCTGGCCTGAAGTTGAAAGCGATATTGCGCTCCTCGATACTCTTTTTGATACCTTCGCCATTCGCGGTATTGAAGTTCGGGAAGCAAAAAAACTGCTCGTGCTACCTGAAGAAGGAGCGAAAGCAAAGCCGGCCGAGCAATCGGAAATCTCCGACGACTCGGTGCGCATGTATTTGCGCGAGATCGGCCGCATCGCCCTCCTTTCGACCGAGGAAGAGATTCGCCTTGCCAAACGCATGGAGCAGGGTGATATTACCGCCAAGAAGCGACTCATTGAGGCGAACCTTCGCCTTGTGGTTAGTATTGCCAAAAAATATATCGGTCGCGGCCTGACTCTACTTGACCTCATTCAGGAAGGCAATACTGGCCTACTCCGGGCGGTTGAGAAATTTGACTACCATAAAGGCTATAAATTTTCGACCTACGCCACCTGGTGGATTCGCCAAGCCATTACCCGTGCCATCGCCGACCAAGCGCGCACGATCCGGATTCCGGTGCACATGGTCGAGACGATCAATAAGCTGATCCGCGTCCAACGCCAACTTGTCCAAGACCTCGGACGTGAGCCACACCCGGAGGAGATTGCCTCGGAAATGGGCGTGCCGGTCGAAAAGGTTGAGCATATTCTGAAAATTAGCCAGGAAACGGTCAGCTTAGAAGCACCGGTCGGTGAGGAGGAAGATTCGCGACTCGGTGATTTTCTCGAGGATAAGGTTTCCTTATCGCCAGAAGAGAATGCTATTTACGAGCTGCTGCGCGGTCACGTCACCGAATTTTTGCAATATCTCAATCCGCGTGAGCAGAAAATTTTACGCATGCGCTTCGGTCTTGAAGATGGCCGAACACACACGCTCGAGGAAGTCGGACAGGAGTTTGGCGTCACCCGCGAACGGATCCGTCAGATTGAGGCTAAGGCCTTGCAACGCCTCAAGAAGCACGAAGAGGCACACAAGCTGCACGACTATCTCAGATAGTCTAAAGCTAATCGAACTTTCGATGGCGACCAGCCCTGAGCCATAAGCGTGTTGATGATGGCATTGTCATCTTGTTGGGCGGCGATCGATTGTTCAATGTAACTTCTTAAATCAGACGGTAATGACTGGAAAAGAGCCCAGTGATGACGCCGAACTATCAGCTCGACCAGCCAAATGACGCTCGCCAAAATCGCTAACAGCGTTAACGCCAACCAGGCTACGAAAATATAGGCTGTCACCGGGCTTCGGTATAGCTCGGTTAGCCACCAAACGGAAAGGCGCTCCAACCAACCCTGGGAACGCTTGGCGGGCACAACAAAATTTAAACTCAGATTTTTTACGACTTGATTATTGACCTCCACTCGAAACTGAATCGCCCCGACTCGCTCGGCGGCAACAGAAGTACGCCAATAATCACTTGTTTGGGCCGAGTCCGTAACCCTCACCGGCGCCGCCGCATCAACCGTAGTCAGAATCGGTTTTTGGTCAAGGATAGGATCGCCAGCCGAATCACGAAGCCCAATATCAATATCATAAAAGTTAAAACCGTCCTGCAGTCTTGGCTCTCCGTGAACAACAATGGTCGTTTGTTCGCTGCTGACCGGTAGGCGATTGGGTACGGGTGATAGGCGTGGCCGTGGCAAGGATGCCACCGGTCTTGGGCGAAGGACGACCCGAGTTTTTTTCTTGGGCTCGGCGAGAGACGGCGTGGCCTTCGCCGTCAATAGAGCCGGTATTTTATCGCCGCATACTTGACCATCTAGAAACTGGACTTTCTCCTCGAAGCTTCGGCTCTGACCGCACCAATTATAGATTTCACTACCGGTTGTCTTCCAGAAAAATTGTCGTCCCTGAAAATTGTAAGCGAAAAGATCGGCGTGCGCTGCCGCCAGAGTCAGCTCGTCGACCCGCGCCACACCCTGGTCCTTACCACCTTGGCGATCAACGACAATTGAATTAAATGTTATCGGGTAGTCAATCGTGCCATCACCGCCCCAGCTAACCATAGCGGCATCGACGCCAAGGACAAACTGCTTATAGGTCCAGCCCGCCGGAATTGTGCCAAGATCGGCCTGAAAAGTCTCGCCCTTCGCATCGCTAAAACGATATTTCCAGATATTATTGGCATCGTCACCGTAAAACCATGTGGCGATCGCTTGCGGGCGATCAACCAGCATCGATTTGGCGATAACAACATAGGCCGGGTTCGCCGTAAACCTATAGGTAATTTCCATACCCGAGCCGTCGGTACCACCGGCTGGTTTGAGCACCGCCGAGCCATGGCTTGAATCAGGCAAACTCCAACCGTCGAGGTTGGGGAAATTGTCAATAACGGTTCGATCTTCAACATGAACTTTGACGCCCGTACCACGACTCGTGAGTTGGCGCATCACCGATTGGATCGCGTAATAAACTGGGTAGGGATTAAATTGATTATCCGTTAAACCAAACGGGTGATCTGTGGCATAATCAGTGAGACGATAAATGAACATTTTTTCAATCTCAGGGATGCTTCGGCCAATTACGAGTGTCCTTGCCAACCAGTTCGCCTGATTATCGCGCCCAATGTTGTCAATGTAGCCGATTTCGGTGACCCAAATCTTTTTATTCCCCCCATTGCGATTCATGGTCGCGATCGGACGGCTCAACTCGGACACCAAATCACCACCACCAAAATTGACTTTTTCTGGATTCTGCCGGTGATAGTGATGGAGCCCAATAACGTCGAAGCTCTCCCAACCACCAGCCGCAGCGATACCATCCCAAAATTTAACCGACTCCGGTCGCGAGGTAATACCACTTAAAACTATGGTCGCACTCGCATTGTTAGCCTTAATAATAGCGTAGGCTTCTTTAAGATAAACAACATAATCGGCCGGTGAGAGATAATTATCGATCTCATTCATCACCTCCCAGCTGGTGACATCGCTGTAATGTGCCGTCACCGCCTGAACATATTGCTTCCACTGATCATGCGTGACACTAGGTCCCGGATAAGTTAAAACACCTAGCGTACGTAGGCCAGAGGCCTTGGCCATTTTCTGGACAGTGTCGTAGTTGGCATAGTTTATCGTTGCTTCATAACTGAAATCGTGGCGCACCCAGCCAAAGCCGGCCTGGGCAACCCTATCCATTGCCTTCTGTTTATCCTCATCCTTCGGGATTGAAGGGATGCTGTCCTGGACGCCGAATTCATCGGCTAACCCGTTCGTTTCAGCCCGCGGTTGCGGCTGTAGACGCCACCAAATAGTTATGACAAGGAGCACCGCGAAACCAAAAACTGCATAGCGCCAGGTCCATATCCGAAAGCGTCGTAAAAAACGCTGGGTCATTTATACTTCCTTATCGCCTCTCGATAGACCGCCAGGGTACGTTCAATAAGTATCGGCTCGGAAAAGTGGAGGGCTTTTTTGCGGCCGGCCGCACCAAGACGTGTCGCTAGGCACCGATCGCTCAATAAAGACACTATACGGTCGTACAATGTCTGCGTATCACCAAAATCAACCGTATAGCCATTGACGCCTTCGTCAATAAGCTCGCGTGTCGCTCCGGCCGAGCCACCGATGACTGGCCGACCTTTCGCCCAAGCCTCAAGGACAACTATGCCAAACGACTCACTGCGTGAGGGTATGCAAAGTATATCACAACCGCTTAGCGTGGCCGGCTTATCGGCCTCATCAATATAGTCAAACTCGGTGACACCGGTCATGTCCTGGCCTTTCTTACCTTCTTGCCAGGATTCGGTCGAGACACCCGCGATGATCAGCTCGGCGTTAGGCACGGCCGCGCGCACTCGCGGCCAAACCTTGAGCAAATGAAGCGTACCTTTGTCAAATGACTTCGAGCCCATAAAAAGGACCCTCGGCGCTCCGTGTGACTTTGCCCTAACGACTTTAAAGTCATTGGGCGAGAGGTAGCTTGAAGGGATAACCGTGATCTTCAGAGCGTCTAGGCCACGCTTCACCAGGGCTTTTTTTTCAAATTGACTGTGGGCGATCACCGCATCGGCATCGGCCAAAATGGTGTAGATTAAGCGATTGTCGAAACGTCGGTCGTCGAAGTGCATGCTCGGAGTCACAATAAATGGTATTCGGTAGCGACGACAGATTTGCCAGCTTTGCCAAACATGGTTCAAGGGCATTGGTGCGGCATGTACCGCGTCTGGCTGTTCGGCCAGTAGGTAGTCGTCAAGACCCACCAAGGATGGTCCAAAGGCGAGAAAACGGAAGCGGTCACCCGCTTTGAGACCGACATATCTGGCAAATTTTTCCAGGCTATAGCTTATGGAGCTGGAAAACCAATCGACCGGCAGGCGTGTCACCACTACCCCGGCCAAATGCTCCTCTTTTTTGGCAAAACGGGGCGAGCGTGGATCGTAAAAGCCCTCGCCTTTTTCGGCATCACTCGTCACAACCTGAACATTGAGTCCTTTTTGCTTGGCCAGGCTCTCACAGAGGATCACCGTCGCCTGTTCCGAACCGGTTAGCAAGGCTGGCCGGTACCGCTGAATAACATGACAAATTTTCACTTGGCTTTCGAGGTGTAGATATTAATATCAGAAAGTGACCAGTTGAAGAAGAGAAGCTGCGGGTCAGTAATCGTCACCCGAAAACGGCGAATCGTATGGGCCGGAAAGATAAAAACTGTGCGTCGATAATCATCAATGGTCCCGATATCGTCTGATGAGCCTTCCCAGTTACCTTTGTCCTTGGATGAATAATCAATGCGGACAGCACGCGGGTAGCTGTTGCCATCGGCCGTAACGAGGGCGATCTGGGTTAAGTTAGCGACGGGCCGACCAAGATCGAGCTCAACATAGGCGCCTTGTCGATGCGGCACTGACCAGTCCGACCACGAATCACCGTCCAGGACCTTGCCGAGGCCATGTTTCTCGTCAATACCGGCATCATTACTCGAGCTAATTTTCCAGTTACCATGTGGCTCTTCGTTGACACCTTCGCTCTCAATATGCATGTGTGTCCGCACCGAATCGGTAATGTCGCTTATTTTCGTGCCGATATAACGAAAGGCAAAAATATTATCGATGGGAATATGGTTAACTAAAACCGCGGTCTTGAGTTTGTTATACTCCCTGAAATAGCCGAAACCAATACCCTTATCCTCATCGTAACCTTGATTAAGCAGGTTCCAGAGATAGCCCTGTTTTTTCGAAAGGGCGCGGTAATCCTGATTTTTATCCTGGTAGACAACGCGAAGCGTCGTTCCTAAACCATTTTGAAAGGGCATGATCGCCGCCGCTTGACCGACATAGCCATAGTTAGTGGTTTCGGTATAAATAACCGCTTTAGCCGGCAAGGTCGGTGCCTTCTCTTGAATAAAGCTGATAATATTGCGCCGCTCGGCCGCCGTCTTCAGCGAAAGACCCATGCGGGTTGTGGCGATCACGGCATTGACGCTCACGATAATAATGAGAATCGCGACGGCGAGAGCGCGTCGTGACGTTAACGATCGCCATTTTTGCGGCAGGAGACCGACAACCAGTAAAGTGACGGCGGGAGCTTGAGTGGCAAAATAATAGCGACCTTCAAGCGTTTCCGGGTTTTTACCAAAAACCGCATAGGCAATGAAGCCCGTCAGCGCCCAGGCAATGAAGACGTAAAGCGGTGCACGCGCCTTTTTTTCAGTCTTAAGGACCAGATAGACAAAATAAATAATGACAATCGCCGAGGTAAAGCCCGAGTAAGCCGTCACGGAAAGCCCCCAGGCATTACTGAGGTTGATCGCATAGTCGGGCGTCAAAATAACCTGGGAAAGGTGAGTCAAGGGTAAAAGAAAGAGACTGCGTCCGACGGCCTGTAGGTACGCGACGGTATCTGTCGTTGAAATCAGACTCGAAAAAACCGGATTATGTAGCTGTCGCCAACGCTCAAGATATAGATAAATAAGACCGATGACAATCGGCGGGCCCATGTTGGTCAGAAAATTGATACCGGAACGGATTAATTTTTGCTTCGGTCGGTAGACGAGCCAGACCACCAAGAAAACTGGGAAAAGCCAGAGCGTGTCTTCTTTAAAATAGAGCGAGATCAGGGTTGAACCGAGAACAAAGGCCATGAGTTTTCGTGAGGGTTGGCGAACATATTGATAAAAATAATCGAGAGCGAGTACGGCAAAAAGGAAGCTCGGCAGACTGGCCGAAAAGGCGCCGAACCAGACGATCGCCTGATTGCCGGCCGCAAAATAGGGGAAGAGGGCGGTGCTGATAGCCGCTTTATAGGGCTGAATCTCGAGGCGTCTCAGAAGTCGGTAAAATAGATAGCCGATTGTCAGAATAAGAACAAGACTAAAGAGGCCGTAACCGACGGGATCAGTCCCAAAAAGATGCCACTCGACCGTATTGACCATGCATGTCAGTGGCCGTTGGACTTGGAAACAGTTCGTAAGCGGTTGATTGGTGGTATTGATATAGGTTTCGAAGGCCTGCCATTCGTCCTGCTCAAAGTAGGTGAAGGGCAAGCGCCAATAAGTCAGAAAGATCGCCGCCAGAGCATAGACCCAAGGATAACGCCTAGACCAGATGAGGATTTTTTTTCGATAGGGAGCTAGGGCCATGGGTATATCTCCTTCGGATCAACAGTTTGACCATCCAAAATTTGGCGAACGGCGGTCGTGATATTGGTAAGTTTCCGTTTATTACCA
>CAZNEF010000102.1:0-3209 GCA_964572235.1 uncultured Candidatus Saccharibacteria bacterium
GGCGACGGCGAGTTCAGCCCCGATTATTCATGACTACCGTCATCCGCATCGCCAAAAACATCTTTAGACATCATTTTCTCCTGTTGCAGCTTACCAATGAGTTTTGAGATGAGTTCTTAATGCTTGGCGACGCTATAGTCGACATAAAGGATTGCCATGACCGCCACAAAGTTTAACATCCCGACCATCCTCGTCGTTTTTGGGGCGACGGGGGACTTAATGCATAAAAAGATTATCCCGGCGCTTTATCATCTTTTTATTTCCGGGAGCTTACCCAAGGTCTTTCAGGTTGTCGCTTTCTCGCGGCGGACGATCAGCGATGCTGAGTACCGGACTATAGCCAACGCGGCGCTTGATGAATACTACAAGGGTACGATCGATCCGGCGCGTCGCCATGCTTTCCTTGATCTCTTTGTCTATGAGCAAGGCGTTTTTGAAAATATGGCCGACTACGAAAAGCTCGGCAAACGGCTCGGCTATTTTGATGATATGTGGCATGTTTGCACCAATAAATTGTTCTATCTTTCGGTACCGCCGCGCTATTATCAGCAAATTTTTGAACACTTGAAAGCCTCACATCTGACCGACCCCTGCGGACCGGAGGAGGGCTGGACGCGGGTTTTGGTAGAGAAGCCCTTTGGCGATGATTTGGCGACAGCGCGGGCTCTGGACGATCTTTTGGCCGAACTTTTTAAAGAAGAGCAGATTTATCGGATCGATCATTACTTGGCTAAGGAGATGCTTCAGAATATTCTCGCCTTTCGTTTTTCGAATAATCTGTTTGAACAGATGTGGAATCAAGAGTTTATTGAGCAGATCGAGATTCGTCTCCTCGAGAAGCTTGGGGTTGAGGACCGGGGCAGTTTTTACGACCATGTGGGCGCCTTGCGCGATGTTGGCCAGAATCATCTTATGCAGATGCTGGCGCTGGTGACCATGGAGCACCCCTTGGCCTTCGAATCGACGGCCATTCGCACTAAACGGGCCGAGGCCTTGCGGGCGCTTGAGCTCATGGATGAGGCGGCCGTTCGTACGCGAACTTTTCGCGCCCAATACGCCGGTTTTCAGACCATTGTCGGTGTGGCCGCTGGCTCAGAGACGGAAAGCTATTTCCGCCTCCTCACACACCTCGATTCGACGCGTTGGCAGGGCGTACCGATTGTCATGGAGGCGGGGAAACGTCTCGGTGAGGCGATTAAGGAAGTTGTTGTCACCTTTAAGCATCCGCATCCTTGTCTCTGCCCGCCCGATCTTGGCCATCACTACCAAAATAAGATTGTTTTCCAGCTCGAGCCGAGCGAAGGTATTTTTGTGCATTTTTGGTCGAAGAAACCGGGCTTTGCCTTGGAGATGGAAGAGCGTTCGATGGACTTTTTACTCCACCAGGGTCGCGAACGGATGCAATATGTGGAAGAGTATGCCAAACTGCTCGCCGACGCCATCTGTGGTGATCAGACGCTTTTCGTCAGTACCGATGAGGTTCGTTCGATGTGGCGGGCTATCGATCCGATCGTCAACGCTTGGCGAGCCGGCGTTGTGCCGTTGGTAAGCTATACGCCCGATAGCGCGGCGGTGACGGCCGAAGCGGCTGCGGCCTTAAAAACGGCCTTAGACCAGCCAGTCAAGGTGCAAACTACCACCCTCAAAGAGCTTGCCATTGTTGGGCTGGGTAAGATGGGCGGTAATACGGCCCGGCGTTTACTCGAGAAGGGCTGGCGTGTTGTCGGTTACAACCGTTCGAGCGATGACACGGATAGGCTAGTCAAGGAAGGCTTGGTTGGTGCCTATACGGTGGCTGAGATCGTCGCTAAATTGACGTCGCCGCCCGCGATACCGGCTGCGATACCGGCTGCAATACCGGCACGGACGCCGCGCTTAATCTGGCTGATGTTACCGGCCGGCGAGGCCATCGACACTTTTTTGTTTGGTGCCGATGGTTTGGCGACCCGATTAACGCCCGGCGATCTAATCGTCGATGCCGGCAACTCTTTCTATAAAGATTCGATTGCTCGGGCGGCAAAACTGGCCGAGCATGGTCTCAAATTTGCCGACGTTGGTTTCTCTGGCGGGCCGAGTGGCGCCCGTCAGGGCGCCTGTCTCATGGTCGGCGGCGAAGCCTCGACCTTCGAGGTACTCGAGCCGCTCCTTGCCGACCTGGCTTTGCCGGACGGTTATCAGCTCTTCCCCGGTGTGGGCGCCGGTCATTTTGTGAAGATGATCCACAACGGCATTGAGTACGGCATGATGCAGGCGCTTGCCGAGGGCTTTGCCGTCATGCAGGCCGCCCCCTACGGGCTTGACCTGACACGCGTCGCCGATATCTATAATCACGGGAGCGTCATTGAGTCGCGCTTAACTGAGTGGTTGCAGGCCGCCCTGCTGGCTCACGGTCCAGCGCTAGGCGATGTCTCTGGCAGCGTCGCCCATACCGGTGAAGGTGAGTGGACGGTGCAGACGGCGCAGGCGCTCGGAGTGCCGGTCAAAATTATCGAAGGGGCGCTCGAATTTAGAAAACTATCGGCGAGTGAGCCGAGCTATACCGGTCAAATTCTTTCCGCTTTACGCGGGCAATTTGGTGGGCACGCGGTCATTAAAAAAGTACTGTCACCGGATGTTATTTCTACGCACATATAGAATATATTTCTACCTATTAAGGTCGTCCAAATATTCCCAGGCGCCAGGGGGGTCACCCTCCTCGAGGGACTTTCTCATCTTAGCTGTTGCACCAGCTTTACCAATGAGCTCATCGAAAGCGTCATCCCATTCCTTCGTGGTACCACGATAATTCAAACCAGAGAAGCCAGAGAAGGGAGAGTTTTGATACAAAGTTCTCGTCTCGCTACGCGCTCTCTGAATGGGATTTCCCCGTGGACTTTCCTTGGCAAACCTACGCGCAATCGCCTGCACCGCTTTATTTAGAGTGATAGTTTCTGAGTGGTAATTCCTATTCCTCACTAGAGCATAACCAATTAATTTTTCCACTCTCGCTACAGATCCTTCACTTACCCCTACAGATCCTTCGATAAGCATTGCCTTCACCTCCATGGCACCAAGCTCCGTGAGGCCTTCCATAATGACGTCATAGCCTCTCGTCTTTATAGTATCAACAAGGATAGGCATACGAGAAAGAGCATGCTGTAATTCATGTAGAACTACTCGTTCCAGACCATCATGTAGAACTACTCGTTCCAGACCATTCGGAATGGCGA
>CAZNEF010000103.1:0-5161 GCA_964572235.1 uncultured Candidatus Saccharibacteria bacterium
GAAACGTATAGATATACGGTGAGGAATTGTTTTTCCTTTTCAGACATCATTTTCTCCTGTTGCAGCTTACCAATGAGTTTTGCCATGAGTTCTAAGTAACCACACCACTATTTTTGCGTTCCAGCGAAGACTGGGGTGCTCCACTACTGGAGCTACGGAGGTCAGAATGTCTCTTTATGAAATCACCTTCTTAACTAAGGAAGAAGCCGACCCAGGGGTGCGCGATTTATTGACGACGCTGGGTGGCGAAATCAGTGAAGAGAGCAGCCTCGGTCGCCGCCGCCTCGTCTATCCGATCAAGAAAGAGAGCCAGGCCGTTTATACGACCTATGTCTTCAGCATCGATGCTAAACAACTTGTCGAACTCAATCGTCGTCTCAGTCTCAATACGCAGTTGCTGCGTTATTTGATCACTGTCAAGCCTGTCGAACGGGTGGACAAGGAAGTCTCGAAGACGGTACGCGAGGCAATTGCGGCAGCCGAGAAACTTGAAGATACACCGGTCGAGATTTCGACCAAGCTCACGGAAACGCCCGAGATCGCGCCACTTGAGATCACCGATGACGCGGCCGTGGAGGAGCCGGGCGAAAAAAAGCGGCGGACCAAAAAGACTGAGCCAGCCGACGCCGCCGAAGCGACCGAAGACGATCGTTTAAAGGCGCTTGAGGATAAGCTGAGCGACATCTTAAAGGATTAACAAATATAAACCGGAAAATATTTAATAATCTTTTAATAACTTTATGATACGGTATGGCTAACAACCACAAAAACCGAGGAGGTAGTGATGTATTCACTTAATCGCGCCACCATTATTGGCAATATTACTCGCGACCCGGAGCTTCGCTATACGCCGAACGGTCAAGCCGTGACCAGCTTCTCTGTGGCGAGCAATCGACGCTGGAAGCCGCAAAATAGCACCGAGTGGCAGGAAGCAACCGAGTACCACGACGTTGTCGCTTGGGGGAAAACGGCGGAGTTTATTACTACCTATCTGAAAAAAGGGAATAAAATTTACGTCGATGGTCGCCTCCAAACGCGCGGTTGGGAAACGCCCGATGGGGTCAAGCAGCGCCGCACCGAGATTATTCTGGAAAACTTTGTCCCTTTGACGCCGAAAGGTGAGGGAGCCGCGAGTATGGCCGATATGCCGGCGCAAGTCGCGCCGGGTGAAGCCGCTCAAGTGGGCCCGAATGACGCCCCTGACGCCCCTGATGCCCCTGATGTGCCAGCCGCGCCTCCGTCGACAGACGCCGGCACGAAAAAGCCGGCCGAAGATGAAATTAACCTTGAAGATATCCCCTTTTAAAGCGAACCTAGGAGCTTACCTTGCCCAAAAAGAAGGAATGTCAATTCTGTAAACATAAAGTCTCGAGTATCGATCATAAGGATGCCACCCTTTTGAGTCGCTATCTTTCCGGTTGGTCGAAAATTCGCCCCGGCAAAGATACCGGTGCCTGCTCGCGTCATCAGCGTGAGCTCGGCGCGGCAATCAAGCGCTCGCGTTTCCTTGCCCTCTTGCCCTATGTGACGCGCTAAGAGCCTGTTATTAAACGAGTTTCTTAACAGGCGCTAGATGACAGATTCTATTTAATTCGAGATTTGGCTATGCTATCGATTGCCCAAGTTAAAGTTGGTATGTATCTGAAGGTGCGCGACGAACCTTATCGCGTCGTTTTCGCCCAGCACACAAAGATGGGTCGCGGCGGCGGTGTCTTGAAGATGAAAGCAAAAAATCTCATCAGCGGCGCCATTGTCGAGATGAGCTTTCGTGATTCCGACCGACTTGAGGCGGCCGATCTTTCGCGTGAACCGGCGCAATTTTTGTATCGAGACGGCGAGAGCTTCAATTTTATGAATAATACGAGCTACGAGCAGTTTGCTCTCAGCCGAGAGCTGATTGGCGAGAGCGCGAACTGGCTTAAAGATGATTCCCTCGTTGATGTCCTCTACTTTGATCGCCGGCCCTTGGGCGTCAATCTTGCCGCCAAAGTTGATCTCGCTATTACCTACACCGAACCGGCCGTCGCTGGCAATACAGTGAGCAATGTTATGAAAAATGCGACCGTAGAAACGGGAGCGATAATTAAGGTCCCCCTCTTTGCCAAAACGGGCGATGTTGTTCGTATTAACACTGAAACCGGTGATTATGTCGAACGGGTCCCGCGTCTTAATAGGCTCTAAGGCCGGCCTAACAATGGTATACTGAGCTCATGCTTATTCTGATCTCTCAGCTTATCGGCCAGCCAGTTGTCGTCGGCGATGACGCCGAGTCGATTGGCATCGTACGCCATCCGATTATCGATCCGGCTAATGGCAAGCTGGTCGGTTACTTTTTTGGCCAAGGTTTTCTTTTTATGCGCCAGGCGATCGTGGCAGCGACCGACATTGTTGGCTATGACGCCGGGCGGCTGGCCGTTCAAAACGCCGAAGTCGCGCGCAAAATTGATGACGAGCCAAAAATCAAAGCTATTTTAGCCAAGAAATTACCGGTGCTGAGCGCCAAAGTTGTCACCGAGTCGGGGCTGACGCTTGGCCGGGCCAACGATCTTCTCCTTGACACGGAGCTTGATATGATCGTCCGTTACTATGTCCATGGCTTGCTCTCGGATCGGATTATCGCGGCTGAGCACGTGATTCGTATCGATAAAAAGGGTATCATTGTAGATGATACAGCCTCGGTCGCCACCGTCGCTGCCGAAGCCAAACCAATCGCCTAGCTTGATCGCCAAAAATTATTGTGGAGGGGACGATATGAACGACTTGGAAACTGAAGATAAAGAGCTCAAAGCACTGCTTCAGGAGCTGATCGTCAGCAATCAAAAACTAATCAAGGGTCCATCGCTCTGGCATAGCTTTTTCGTCGGTACCGTTGGGGCGATTGGGGCGACCGTTGGGGCGGCGATTATTGTTACCCTTTTGGCGAGTCTGCTGAGCGTCTTAGCCGGCATCAATCTCTTACGACCCTTCGCCCAATCGGTCTTGCCCTACGTCCAAAAAACACAGACGCGGCCGACGCCGGATGAGACGCCCTTTTTATTGCCGGCTCCAAGCTACGATGCTCCGAGCACTACGCCCACGCCCTCAGCCTCAGTGCTGACATCACCCTTGCCATGAAAAATAACAAAATACCGCCGACCGTCCTCATGGCGCTTTTTGTGCATTCCCTAATCTCGGACTTTAGTAGCCCATATCCATCCCACCCATGCCACCACCCGGCGGCATCATCGGCGCATCTTTCTTTGGCAGCTCAGTCACGGCCGCTTCCGTCGTCAGGATAAGCGAGGCGATTGAGGCGGCGTTTTGGAGAGCCGAACGAGTGACCTTGAGCGGATCGATAATACCGGCCTCGATCATATTCTCAAACTTGTCGAGGGCGGCGTTGTAGCCGACGCCGGCCGACTCGCGGCGCGCCTGCTCAATAATGACGCCTCCGTCTTTACCGGCGTTAATGGCGATCTGGCGCATCGGTTCTTCAAGGGCGCGGCGTAAAATTGTCACCCCAATCTTATCTTCACCCTCAAGCATGACAGCGTCGAGCGCCGGAATGGCATCGACAAGGGCGACACCGCCGCCAGCGACAATGCCCTCCTCAAGAGCGGCCTTTGTCGCCTCGATGGCATCTTCAATGCGCATCTTCTTCTCTTTCATTTCTGTTTCCGTCGCTGCGCCGACTTTAATGACGCCCACGCCGCCAGACATCTTGGCGAGCCGTTCGTGCAACTTTTCTCGGTCATACTCCGAGGTTGATTTTTCGATCTGGCCCTTAATTTGAGCGATGCGGGCCTTAATGGCGATCTCATTGCCCTTACCCTCGACAATGGTCGTGTGCTCCTTGTCGGCGACCACGCGGCGCGCTCGGCCGAGCATCTCCAGACTGACATTTTCCATCTTCAAGCCAAGATCTTCGGCGATGACCTGGCCGCCGGTCAAAGCGGCAATATCGGCGAGCATCTCCTTGCGACGATCACCAAAACCCGGTGCCTTGACGGCCAAGGCATTAAAGACACCGCGGATTTTATTGACCACTAAGGTGGCTAAAGCCTCGCCATCCAAGTCTTCAGCGATAATGACAATCTCTTTTTTGCCAAGTTGGGAAAGTTTTTCCAAGACCGGTAGAATATCCTGGATCGAGGAGATCTTTTTATCAGTCAATAAGATGTACGGATCGTCGATCGAGGCTTCCATACGGGCCGTGTCGGTCATCATGTAAGCGGAAATGTAGCCATTATCGAACTGCAACCCCTCAACAACCTCTTTTTCCAGACCGGTTGTCTGTGCCTCTTCAACGGTGACGACGCCATCGCGGCCAACCGTATCCATAATTTCAGCGATCAGTTCACCGATGGCCGGGTCGTTCGATGAGATTGAGGCGACCTGCGCGATCTCGGCCTTGCCATCCACCGTCTTAGCACCCTTCTTCAAAGCCTCGACAACGGCCTCTGTGGCCTTTTCCATACCGCGGCGGATTGCGATGGGGTTAACGCCGGCCACGACGTGCTTAAGCCCTTCGTTGACCATCGACTGGGCTAAGAGTGTGGCGGTCGTTGTGCCGTCACCAGCGACATCGTTGGTGCGCGTCGAGACCTCTTTGACGAGCTGGGCGCCCATATTTTCAAATTTATCTTCAAGTTCAATCTCTTTGGCGATAGTCACGCCATCGTTCGTAATCATCGGTGCGCCAAAGCCCTTGTCGAGAACGACATTGCGACCTTTGGGCCCAAGGGTGACCTTGACGGTGTTCGCCAGAGCGTTAACGCCCCTTTGGAGCTTGAGGCGGGCATCCTCAGAAAAAGCGATCTGTTTTGACATCGTTGGATTCCTTTCAAAAATTATTCGATAACAGCCTGGATATTTGATTCACTGACCAGGACGTACTCCTCACCCTCAATTTTCAGCTCTTCACCCCATGAATAAAGAACGGTGTCGCCGACTTTCACCTGCATGGGCATAATTTTACCCTCCTCAGTTTTGCCCGCGCCAATAGCCATGACGGCGCCGCGCTTCGTCTTTTCCTTGGCTGAGTCGGGCAGTAGAATACCGCTCGCCGTTTTCTCTTCGGCCATGGCTGGCTTGACGAGAACGTTGTCGCTTAAGGGACGGATCTTGGACATAATGCTCCTTTCCCTGTTAATGAATGAATGGCGCTAGACCGACAGTGGAA
>CAZNEF010000104.1:0-2868 GCA_964572235.1 uncultured Candidatus Saccharibacteria bacterium
CCACAATCTCAAGATTCGGTTATCGCTTCACGGCGATTGGGATTATCCGCAACCTTTTTTGGAGATGTCCGATCCACCGGCTTTAATCTATGTGCGTGGTCAGCTAACTGAGTCGCCAGCCATCAGCGTTGTTGGTACGCGTAAATCGACAGCTTACGGTGAGCAGGTTGCCGCCGATATCGCCCGTGAATCGGCGCGTCTTGGCCTGACTGTCGTTTCCGGATTGGCCTATGGCATTGACGCGATGGTTCACCGCACCGTTTTGGCGGCCGGTGGCATAACGCTTGCCGTATTGCCATCGGGCATCGATCGGATTTATCCTGGTGGACATCGTCAGCTCGCCGCCGAGATTATTGACTCTGGGGCATTAATCAGCGAGCTGCCACTCTCGGAGGCCTCATGGCCTGGCAACTTTCACATGCGCAATCGCCTGATTGCCGCCCTTTCGAAGATGACGATCGTTGTTGAAGCGCCACAGCGTAGCGGCGCTCTCGTCACCGCTAAATACGTCAATCAGTACTGTCGCGACCTCTATGTCGTCCCGGGCGATATCTATCGTCCGACTTTTAAGGGCAGCAATGCTTTTATCGCGAGTGCCTTGGCAACGGCCTTTGTCTCACTGGATCAGATTGCGGACGGCTATGACTTGAAAGCGAAAACTGACGTGACAAACCCCAATCTCTCGCCATCGGAGAAGATAATTATTGAGGCGCTCAGTCCGATCGGTACGCATATTAATGAATTGGCCGAGCAGTTGCAGCTTGACATTGCCGAGCTATCGAGTAAAGTGATACTGTTAGAGTTGAAAGGGCTAATTCGCCACGAAGGGGCGGGAGTCTACCGGCGAATTTTTTAATTATGAATCTGGTTATCGTTGAGTCACCTTCAAAGGGGCAAACAATTGAAAAGTATTTAGGTAAAGGCTACCATGTTGTGGCCTCTTTTGGTCATGTCCGCGATCTACCGAAAAGCAAGCTTGGTGTCGATACCGAAAAGGACTACGCGCCGAGCTATATTGTCCCGACAAAAGCCAAAAAGGTGATCACTGCCCTCAAAAAAGAGGCCAAAGAGAGCGATGTGATTTATCTCGCCACTGACTACGACCGCGAGGGTGAGGCGATTGCTTGGCACATTGTGCAAGCTCTCGAACTCGAAAAACGCCAAGCTAACGACGTGAAACGGATTACTTTTCATGAAATTACAAAGGAGGCGATTCAGGAGGCGATCAAACACCCGCGTCCACTTGATCTTGATCTGGTTGACGCGCAACAGGCGCGCCGTGTCCTTGACCGTCTTGTCGGCTACACGCTGAGCCCCTTTCTCTGGAAAAAGGTCTACAAGGGACTTTCGGCGGGTCGCGTCCAGTCGGTGGCGGTGCGGCTGATTGTCGACCGCGAACGGGAAGTTCAAGCTTTTGTCCCGGTTGAATATTGGTCGATTGAGGCCGATCTTCTAGCCAAGTCAATTCTTTTCACGGCCCAGTTGCGGGAACGTAATGGTCAGAAAGTCGACAAATTAGGTCTTAAAAATGCCAATGAGGCGACGGATATTATCGACGACCTGGCGGTCTCAAGCTATAAAGTGACGAGCGTGAGCCGGAAAACCGTAGCCCGCAATCCCTACCCGCCCTTTACGACCTCAACGCTTCAGCAAACCGCCTCGCACCAGCTTGGCTTTTCGGCGAAACGGACTATGGTCTTGGCCCAACATCTCTATGAAGCGGGCCAGATTACCTATATGCGTACCGACTCAGTCAATTTATCGGCTTCGGCGGTGACGGTGGCTCGGGATTATATTAAAACGACTTTTGGGGCGCGGTACCGTCCCGATAGCCCACGCTTTTACAAAACGCGTTCAAAAGGGGCGCAGGAGGCTCATGAGGCGATTCGGCCGACCCATCCAGATCATGCACCGGAAACGTTGTCCCAAAAACTCGACCACGATCACCTACGACTTTATGAACTGATTTGGAAGCGGCTCATGGCCTGTCAGATGACCGCGGCCAGTCTCGAACAGCTTGCCGTCGATATTGAAACAAAGGGCAAAACCGGTCTCTACTTGTTTCGTGCCACCGGTCAGCATGTCCTCTTCGATGGTTATTTGAAACTCTGGCAAGAAAGTTTTGCCGTTAAAGGCTTACCCGAACTCGTTGAAGGCCAAAGCCTCGACCTCGAAAAGCTGCGTCATGAACAGCACTTTACGGAACCGCCACCACGCTTTAGTGAAGCTAGCCTCATTAAAGCCCTCGAAGAGTATGGCATCGGTCGGCCGTCGACCTATGCGCCGACGATTTCGACGATTGTCGATCGCGGTTACGTCCGGATTGAAAGTCGACAATTTATACCTCAGGAGGTTGGTTTTATCGTTATCGATCTCCTCAAAAAGCATTTTCCCGATATTGTCGATATTGGCTTTACGGCCGATATGGAGAAGAATCTCGATGCCGTGGCTGAAGGCAAAAAGGATTGGGTCAAAGTCATCGATGCTTTTTATCAACCCTTTGCCAAACGCCTCGCCGAAAAGGAGGCGACTGTGGAGAAGCAAAAGACGGAAGAGGCGACCAATGAGCTTTGCGAAAAGTGTGGCAAGCCCATGGTCATTAAACTCGGTCGTTTTGGCCGTTTCATGGCCTGTACTGGTTTTCCAGACTGCAAAAATACGAAGGCCATTGTCAAATCGACGGGCATCAATTGTCCAAAATGTATGACGGCCGAGCTGGCGGAACGGATGACGAAGCGCCGCCGAAAGTTTTGGGGCTGTGCTTCGTACCCGAGCTGTGATTTTGCGACCTGGGATGACCCCGCTAAAGTCAAGCCAGTTGTCAAAGTCGAATCAGAGACTAAAACTAAAACTAAAGCAAAAGTTAAA
>CAZNEF010000105.1:0-2777 GCA_964572235.1 uncultured Candidatus Saccharibacteria bacterium
CATCGCCAGGTAAATGATACTAAACCAGGAAAGAACTATGGCATTTGTCTCGATACTGATGCCGGTATCTTTATTAATCTCATAGAGGACGGTAATCGGTAGCAGCGCGGCCACAAAAATCGTGCCGGCCGAAGCATAGGCATCGCCGTTCTTTTTCCTCGGCGATTCAGAAAAGGGTATTTACATTAAGAGGGGTGAGAGTCGTAAAAAGATTGAGCTCGTCAACCAAGGCTACTCGTATTACGACTTTCAATTTCTTGCTTGGGTTCTCAAGTAGAAGATAATAAGTTACAAGGAACTTTGTGGAAAAACCTGAGACAGACTACGCGGCAATGGGCTTTGAGATGGACCCGCGGACGGGTAGTTTAAGGGTACGAGCCAACGAAACTGAAAAATTACTTGTTTACGTTAAAGATGTCAAACCAATTAACGATACCCGAACCGGTGTCCTAATGTCTCGAGAACGGCTTGATACGCTCATTGAAATTCCTCTTCTTAATGCATGCAAGATTCTATACGATGCCAATGTTGCAACAAGTAGTGCCAGTGCTCATGCCGGTGACATTACGAATGGGTTTGCGTCTATTGAACTCGACGAGGCCAGTCTTTCGGAGGAAAATAGACAAATAGTTGAGCAGTTAGTCAAGGAAGATAATGCTCGGTATGGAATGAATAATCACGGCGAACGAACACCCTTTTTAATTATTCCAATGAATGAAACCTCAACCATTAGTGAAGTCAGTGAAAGAGCAACCGAATTAGTCCAGCGTTTTGTTAAGCAAGAGTACTACTCACTTGGCATGTATAATATTGAGCAGTTTCGAGAGATTCTTGGGGCTGATCCCAATGACGAGTCTTGGACGCCCGAACTTTTAACAAGCCGCCAGGGTGGATATTACAATCCGCAGACAGAGTTTTTTTACCTCGATCCAATTAAGTACCGAGACTCACTTAAGCAGCATGGGTAATTTCAGTAGGTGGGAAAACCTATGAAATGACCCTATCTTCATTCGCCCCACCTTGCTTCTAGCTTAGAGGACTAAGGGGATATTTATGTTTTGCGCTGACAATAATGTCAGTGCGGTTGATTTTTTGTCCCCCTTATGCTATGATTTCGTCTTAATGTGACACTGTTTCCAAAAAGTTTTTTCCTAGAATTTTCTGGAAGCCATGTCCAGTCAGCCCCACCCTGACTTCACCTTCACAATGTTTCGGCCGTGGGTACCGAAACGAGGATATGCCAATGCGGATCCGTATCGCCGCCGCCTGCTTCGTCCTGCTCTGTCTTTTGGTCGGTTGCGATAGGTCCAGCCAGGTGCAGTCAAAAGCACCGGTGACGATCAAATCGATCGAACCGATCAATCGGGTGCTTCTGGATGACAGTCTGGATGACAGACTGAAGCTTGTCGCTGATCCTAACTGGTCGGGCGAAGAATGCGACCAACTACGAGCAATCGTGGCCGGTGCCTACCCCGCGCTCGTTGATCTTTACGACTCGCCGTCGGAAGGAGGCAAGGTCGAAGTCAAAAGAAAGATCGGCAACCGCTCGTCTAATGAGCAGGCCATCTGTGTCACGAAAGACGAGGTCGTCGTCACACAGATCAGGACTATCAACCTCTCCGTCGATGCTCTGAAGCAGCCCTCAATTTTCGTCCATGAGCTAGCGCACCGATTTCACGGTCGATGGATCATACACTACAGCGAAAAACCTCGGCTGGTGCATGGCGGAGTCATTCACCCCTTTCATGAGGCCGTTGAAGAAGGGATGGCCCAGGCCGCAAGCAATATCGTCGCACGTCGCAGGCGCTATCCGCCGGATGATACCCAAGCGTTCGCCATCAACGCCGGGTTCAACAAGGCAACCTTCCAGTTCCGCGATAGGCTCAACCGCAATGTCGCACTCTACCCTATCCGTCTCAATCTGGCCGCCTGGGCGTTCGAGCGGTGGGAAGCCAAGCATCCAGGGTTCCTCAAGCGATTCAACGCCAAGCTCTACAGGCGTAAGCAGCCGATCACCTACGCGACGTGCTGGAGCATAGCCGAGGCAATCACGCCCAGCGCAAAGGCGTGGTTTACCTCACAGCGGATCTTCAGTCGCAACGTCAAGACTGGCGATTTCCTTTACGTCGTCGGAACAGATGAGAAGGTGGGGATCGGCCTTTTCCGCCGAACCTCGAATGGCGACGAAAAGCCCTTGGTGAACGAACAGGTTGGGGTAGCGATCACACTTGGTGGGCAGACATCGCTCAATACTTACCCGACGAACAACGATGGGGTGATTAATATCAGCTTTGATCAACCGTCGGCGGCCTACACGGTGACGGTGCGCTGGAACGCGCAGACCGATCGCTTCGCTTACCCGTAGTCGGCAATGCATCGATGAGCGGGAGAGGCACATGCAGCTGCATGTGCCTCTCACCCAAGTGCTAACTTCAGGAAAGTTGGTGATTGAGGTGATATACTTTATTGAGACCAACTAAAGATCGGGTTTTAACCTTGATTTTGCATTATCTGAAAAATAAGCGCATTGCGATTACCGGCGGTACCGGTTTTATTGGTTCCCATCTCATCGCCAAGATACTACCCCAAAAACCTAGCGCCGTGCGCGTCATTTCTTCGGGCTCGGAAACCGATCGCATCGCACAGTATTTACCGGCCCTCGACCTAAAAGTCTACAAAAACTCGAGTAGTTACGTACGACAGATTATCTATTTATTTTGGGTGGCAACTCCGATCCAAGACTGTCCATGATCAATCCGCGGCTCGATTTAGAATAT
>CAZNEF010000106.1:0-2105 GCA_964572235.1 uncultured Candidatus Saccharibacteria bacterium
ATCGCTGTCAGCGACCAAACCATGGCAAGCCAGTATGTCAAGATCAATGATGAAGCGCAAAATCTCTACCAAAACTTTTTACCCGGTCCGCTCACCGTTATTTCTCAAGTGACCAATGGACTAGCAACAGGAATTGCTTCAGAACGCGGCACTGTTGGTGTCCGCATCCCCGACTACCCACTCATTCGCGAGATTATTGCCGCCTATGGCCGGCCAATCACGGCGACATCGGCCAATGCCTCATATAAAAAACGACCGTACAAAGTCTCCGATATTTTTGAGACAATTTCCGAGCGTCAACAGTCTCTCATCGATTTAGTACTTGACGCTGGTGAGTTGCCTCGCGTCGAACCCTCGACGATTGTCGATACGACTCTGAAACAGCCTGTGATCTTACGCCAAGGCGGAATGAATTTATCTGATTCGACACATCATACGACCGCGAGTGGTCTAGAAACGCAGGCGGTTGGCGCCAATCTCGTTGGCCAATACCGACACTACTTCAACGAGAAAGCGTTGATTTTTGCTCTAGTCGGTGAGCTGGGCGCTGGTAAAACGCAGCTTGTCGGGGGCATCGCCCGTGCTCTCGGCATACTGGTACCGGTCGTCTCCCCAACATTTACCCTGTCGCGTGAGTACAGCTTCACAAGCGGCGAGCAGATCAGTCAATTTATTCACATCGATACTTGGCGACTTTTTTCTGAGACGGATTTTCTCGATCTTGGGTTTAAGGCGATGGTTGATTCACGATCGGTCATCGCTATTGAGTGGGCCGACAAAATTGGCGCTGTGCTCGCAGCGTGGTCAGGTGAGGCGAAGATTGTTTGGATAAAGCTTGAATACGGCGACAGCGAAAATGAACGCCGACTCACTATAGGTGATAAGCTATAGACCTAATTTCAAAACTCGATTAGGAACGAAGCAGGGGAAATGATGTTTGAAATGAGTTCATAATGATTATTCTGGCTATCGATACAAGCTGCGACGAAACCTCAGTCGCCATAAGCCGGGACACGGTTATCTTGGCGAACATTATTTCCAGCCAAATCAATCTTCACAAAGGATGGGGCGGGGTCGTACCGACGATTGCCCAGCGAGCCCACCGAGAACGGATTGATGCTGTCATCGCCGCCGCCCTCCGACTCGCCAGACTGACACTTGAGCAGATCGATATTTTCGCTGTCACCTACGGGCCCGGTCTGGCCATCGCTCTTGAGGTTGGTGTCGCAAGAGCCAAGACACTCGCCCTGACCGAGGGTAAGCCACTTATCGCTGTCAATCATATGACCGGTCACATTTTCGCCAATCTCGCCAAAACAAAAACCGGTCGGGCGCCAATCGATCAGATTGAGTTTCCGGCTCTCGCGCTGCTTGTTTCTGGCGGTCATACTGAGTTAGTCTTGCTACGATCGTATTATGACTTTTCGATCATCGGTCAAACGCTGGACGATGCGATGGGTGAAGCCTACGACAAAGTTGCTAAAATGTTGCAGCTCGGCTACCCTGGCGGACCAATTGTCGCCCGCCTCGCCGACAGCGGCGACCCATACGCCTTTGACTTTCCGATTCCCATGAAGCGTTCCGGTGATTTTAACATCAGTTTTTCCGGTCTCAAAACCTCAGTCCTTTACACGATCAAAAAACTGCTCGCCAAGCCGGGTACAAGCCTCACAAAAAAGCAGATTGTCGATCTGGCAGCCAGTTTCCAACGCGTTGCCATTGAATCAATCATACTCAAGCTTGTCGCCGCCGTTCGGGAGCATCGACCAAAGCAGCTCCTCCTTGGCGGTGGCGTCATTGCCAATGTAAAGTTTCGGGTAGCGATTCGGCAGGCGGTGAAGCCCTATCGTCTTCAAGTCGTCTATCCAAATCTTCAGAAACTCTGCACCGACAATGCCGCCATGATCGCTGTCGCCGCCTCTTTTCAGGCCAAACGTGGTGATTTCGTTAAGGATATCATGGCGCTTGACCGCGACCCGAGCCTGCGGATTTAGTCATATTCGATCAAATTTTCTTCACCTCGGTGCCAAGAACCAACATACTCGAAAGCTTCATCGAGGTGCTGACCATAAAGGGCAAATACGTTCTCTTTCATATGCTGCACG
>CAZNEF010000107.1:0-2009 GCA_964572235.1 uncultured Candidatus Saccharibacteria bacterium
CTGCGCGTGCAGCGGGCCGGCAAAGAGCTCGACGTCAAGGTCACTCTAGGTGAAATGAAATAAAAATATGCAATGGGTTCATTTATCATAGGGCGTGAATAATCAAGTAACGGTCAAGACCGGCGAGATCTTTTTTAAGGGCGACCGTTGCTTTTGGCCAACGACTTTCGGCGAGCCGCCTGATCGTTTCGCCATGACTCTCATCAATCTCACAAAAGATGGCCTTTGGCAGACGAGGCAGGTGACTCACCTGGTCGAAGAGACGGCGGTAGAGATCGAGCCCGTCAACCCCGCCATCGAGGGCGATCATTGGCTCAAATCCCCGAACCTCGAGTTCTAGGCTGACGAGCCGTGCCGTTGGGATGTAGGGGAGGTTGGCGACGATAATATCGGGCCCGGGTAAGCGCATCTGTCCGTTCAGCGGTGCGAGTAAATCGGCGACCATGGCGTTTGGACGTGCGACAATATCGGTGGCGTACAGCTTGACCTTATTGCCGAGTTCTGCGGCCAGGGCACGACGAATAGCGCCCGAGCCGGTACCAACATCGACGATCGTCAGCGGTCGCTTTGGCAACTTGGTGACGTAATCGATGACAAGCTCGACAAGCCGCTCCGTTTCCGGTCGAGGGATGAGAACGGTTCGGTCGACGGCGATCCGGAGTCCGGCGAAATCCTGGTAACCGAGGATATAGGCTAGTGGTTCATGGTGGGCGCGCCGTTCGACTAGCTTTTGATAGCGATTTGTTTGTTTAACCGCTAAAGGCTCTCCGAGATTGGCTAAAAGTTCAGCCGGGCTTTGTTTGATTAGCTTACCAAGCAAACAACGGCTGGCACTGTCCGCGTCGACAATATTGGCCGCAATGAGTTGTCTCTTGGCGTAACGTATGGCTTCACCGATCGTCACGAGTTGGCACCGGCTTCTTTAAGGGCGGCGATCAGCGACTCTAAATTACCGGCCATGATCGATTCAATTTTATACCAACTTTTGCCGATCCGATGGTCAGTAATTCGGTCTTGAGGGAAATTGTAGGTCCGAATCTTGTCGGAACGGTCACCCGAGCCGATCATGCTTTTGCGGATATCACCCTTGGCTTGACGTTCAGCCGCCTGTTGATGATTAAAAAGCCGCGAGGCTAAAACCTGCATCGCCTTTTCTTTGTTTTGGAGTTGGGAGCGCTCGTCTTGGCAGATGACGACGATATTGGTCGGCAAGTGGGTGATGCGCACGGCCGAGTCGGTGGTGTTAACGGACTGGCCGCCGTGGCCGCCTGAACGGTAAACATCAATCTTCAGATCGTCAGGGCGGATCTGAACCTCGCGCGTCTCGACTTCGGGCATGACGACGACGCTCACCGCTGAGGTGTGGACGCGACCGCTCTTTTCCGTTTTGGGGATGCGTTGAACGCGATGAATACCGCCTTCATACTTTAATTCCTGATAAACGCGCTCGCCACTCACCTCGCAGACAACTTGTTTAATACCACCCAAGTCGGAGAGATTTGACTCGAGTAAGCGAAGTTTCCAACCCTTTTTTTCGCCGTATTTTTGATACATCCGAAATAATTCCCCAGCGAAAAGCTCGGCCTCATCGCCGCCCGTGCCCGGGCGGATCTCTAAAATGACATTGCGCTGATTCACCGGGTCGCTGGCCGCCATTGCCTGGCGTAGGCGCGCCACTTCTTCGGCGGCGAGGGCGCGCAACTCCGGGTCGGCGCCGTTTTCGACGATCTCCAGCGCGTCACGCAATTGATATTCTAAGTCAATCATAAAGATTCCTTATAACAGGTTTAGTTTAGTCGAATTGAGAAGAAATAGCAACAGTGTCTCCGCTCTTGTTTTTTCCGTGCATCCGTGGTATCTTAACCAAGAATCAGCATTATTTACGCTCTTTGGCGAAGCGAGGTGTTATGAAACCGAATATTCATCCTATCTATCACCAGGCGACGGTCAAGTGCGCCTGTGGCAACACCTTTACGGTCGGCTCGACAGAAGAGCGGATCGATATTGAG